>JAAETH010000259.1 GCA_024228575.1 Actinomycetes bacterium | reverse complement strand
TTCAGGGTCGTGTCCGTCCCGGTGATGTGACCATGCTCGACCGAAGCGATGAGCGAGCGCAGCGCCCGCTCGGCTTCGCGCTTGGTACCCCTGAACGTACGACTGCGCTGACGGCGCCTGCCAGTCAGCGGATCGCGACCAAGGTGGACGATCAGCTCCCACACGCCGCGAGAACGCTCCCTCATGTGACCTCTCATGACAAGAGCTAAACACGAGGTTCTGACAGTTTGGTTGGATTTTGGTTGGATGGCGGCGCTTCGAGGCGCTCGGACCCAAAACCGAAAACCTGGCCTGACCTGCGGATTTGGGTGGCTCAGGGGTTGGGCTCGAACCCACGACAAACGGATTAGCAGGCACTTGACAGACGTCCAGAAACTACGACCCAGTCCAGCAAGCAGGGGTTCTGTCCGGGTGAACGTCCGACCAGTACCAGCGTTTCCGGTGGAGTCCGGTCAGTTGGTTGGATGAACCGTTGGATGGAAGCCGCCGTTCGGGACCATGCGCAAGACATCCTGGCGACTTACACTTGGATCATGACCACGATCGAGCTGCCAGACGATGTTGTCGAAGCTCTCGCTACGGCCGCGGCGCAGCGCGGAGTCAGCATCGAGCAGCTCGCTACCGAGACACTCGCTGAACGCTTCGGTGCAGCGCCCGATGGCGACGGGCTCGCTAATTTCGTGGGCTGCATCGATACCGATGACCCCGACTGGGCATCGACAGACACGGCCACCCTGCGCAAAGCAGCAGACGCTCGTCGCAGCGCCTGACCCGCCGGATGCTCCTGGTCGATACCAACGTCTGGCTCGCCACCGCCGATCGGGCATCGCGACACCACGACCGCTGTGCCAGTCTCGTCCGTGAACGCGTCGACGAGCTGGCGTCCACGGTTCCCGTCATCGCAGAGACCGCGTGGCTGCTGCTTGACCGCGCTGGAGCAACGGCACAATCGCGCTTCCTGGCAGCCATCACCTCAGGCACCATCGCCGTCGTCGATCTCACGGCCACCGATTGGATTCGCGTCCAACAGCTCGTCACCACCTACGCGGACGCGGCGCTCGACGTAATCGACGCCTCCACCATCGCCGCAGCCGAACGACTGAACCAGACCGAGATCGCTACCCTCGACGAACGCGACTTCCGCATCGTGCGCCCAAACCACACGACAGCGTTCACCCTCTTACCCGGAACAACCTGAACAAGCACCTGCCCCGCCTACACATCTCCCCGCAACCCACAATCATGAGCGCAACCTACGAGATCCGAGCCGTCGAGCACATCGGCGAACACCGCCTTCGCTTGACCTTCGCAGACGGACTCGTGGGCGACGTCGATCTCGCCAACAACTTCGAAGGCGATCTTGGACCTGCGTTCGAACCACTCCGCGACGTCAACTACTTCGCGAGAGTGACAGTGGACCACGAACTCGGAACGATCATCTGGCCAAACGGAGCCGACCTCGCCCCCGACACTCTCCACAGACAGGTAATAAGCCCCAGCTGATTCGTCCTCTTAGCTTGAGCATGGCGAAATCACGTCGTAGCAGGTCAGAGCCTGTTTTCGGTCTCTACCCTGCGGCTGAGGTTGCCGAAATCGCGTCGCAGCTGAGCCTGTCGAGAATGCGTCGCAGCAGGTGGGAGCCTGTTTTCGGTCTCTAC
The DNA here is from genome assembly GCA_024228575.1 of Actinomycetes bacterium. Taxonomy (GTDB): domain Bacteria; phylum Actinomycetota; class Acidimicrobiia; order Acidimicrobiales; family Poriferisodalaceae; genus JAAETH01. Next base: position 4,704 of record JAAETH010000259.1, on the reverse strand, counting down.
CCTGCGACGGGTGCTATCACCGATCTCGTGGCTGTCTCGACTGCTGTTCGCCCGTCTCGGACTACTGATCGTGTCCGGTGACGACCGCACCGCCGAGATCCTGGCCTTGCGGCATCAGATCCGAGTGCTGCAACGCCAGGTGACCAAGCCGAGATTCACACCCTCTGACCGTGCTGTGCTCGCCGTGCTGGCCAAGGCCTTCGACCGCCGACGACTGCACGAGGTGCTGTTGATCGTGAAGCCAGCAACGGTGATCGGCTGGCACCGTCGCCTCGTTGCCCGCCGTTGGACCTACCCCCACAAGACGAAACGAACAGGACGGCGACCCACGCCCGCTGAGCTGAAGCAGCTCGTACTGCGCCTCGATTCAGAGAATCCGACGTGGGGATACCGGCGAATCCACGGCGAGATACTGCGCCTGGGGCACAAGATCGCCGCGTCGACAGTGTGGAAGATCCTTCGCGACGAGGGCCGCGACCCGACTCCGAATCGGACCGGACCATCTTGGTCAGAGTTCATCGCATCTCAGGCCAAGGCCATGATCGCCACCGACTTCTTCACCGTCGACTCGGTCATGCTGCGCCGCTACTGGGTGATCTTCTTCATCGAGGTCGAAACCAGACGTGTTCACCTTGCTGGAATCACGACAAACCCCGATGGCCCGTGGACCACGCAAGCCGCCCGGAACCTGTTGCACGACTGGGCCCACAAGACACGGTTCGTGATCCGCGACCGCGGCAGCCAATACACCCGCTCCTTCGACGCCGTGTTCGCCGCGATCGAAGCCGACGTGATCCCAACACCGCCGGGAGCACCGCGAGCGAACGCGTTCGCGGAGCGGTGGGTCCGTTCTGTGCGTCACGAGTTGCTCGACCGCACCCTGATCTGGAACCAGCGACAACTCCGCCAGCTGCTCAACGAGTACATCGCTCACTACAACGCGCACCGGCCACACCAAGGAATCGAGCAACGCGCGCCCGACGACACCGAACCAGCGGAGCCCGTCGAACTGGGCCGACCAGTCACCCGCACCCCAGTCTGTGGCGGACTCATCAACCAATACCGCCGCGCCGCCTGAACCACCGGCGCCGCCCACAACGCTGACCCCGACTGGCTCTTGACCGCGACGCGCCGCAACCCCCACCCGCCAGAACTCCCACGCCCAGACCAACCGCCCTCCCGAGCCCTCGATCAGCCCCGATGGGAATCCGGCAGGCTCACCCCACGACGGCAGACAAAACTGCCACGACCACCACCGCGGCCAGAACGCGACGCTGCCTCACAGGAGGAATCCAGTGACCAGCACAACGTCAGAAAGACGAGTCATCCTCGGCACCACGCGCCACTCCTGCTCGAGTTCCGACCGCCTGCCACGTGTCGAGAGCCACATTCGGCGGACCCTGATGGGCGTTATGGAACGGACGCGTTATGGCGAGCAAGGGAGCGCTTGCTCCGATCACTCCTGTGCCCTCATATCCCATAGCGGAGATGTGAGGGCGGTGAGTTGTGGACAACGACCATCAGCTCACCAGCCCCAAGCGCGTCGCCATCGGGCTCAAGGTCGACGGGTTCACACCCCTCAACTTCGACATGAACCCACGCCTCACAAAGTCTTGAAGGCGGTAGCGCAAAGAAGAAGGAGTCCTCCTGATCGACGATGGTCTCCAGCGCACCACGATGACCCGCGATGTCAACCCAGCTCAGTCGTGCGACCGCGCCCGGATGAGAGAGGCCAGATATATCGAGCAGGCGCCCGTAGAGTTTGCCTCGAGCGGCACTGTCGAGCTCATGGCAATCACCCATTGGCTTCGCTTCGCAATAAGGAGATCGTATCGGCGTGCTCCTCAAGGAACGCCCGCTCGTACTCATCCCGGATCGGATCCATGAACGTCAGTTGCTCAATCACGCCAGCGCCGCAATCGAAGGCGGCGAGCGCTGTATCTATCTCTCGTCCCTGGATCTCGCGCAAAGACGCAAGCCTCGTCTCATCGAGGCGATAGTTCGCCAGCGCGATTGCCTCTTCGACAGCCTCCGGATCATCGACATCGACTCCCAACAGGGGGTCGCCGGTCGGCATTGACGCCGCTAGCTCTTCGACTTCGACCCAGAATGATTGCCGCACCTGCTCGATAGTGCTGAATTTGAATCCATCCAGAGCCATGCAGTCCGATACTTCGCGCTCCCACTCAACGACCACTGGAGCCGCAGCTATCCGAGCCTCTAGGTCCGCAAGCTCGACACCCAGATGCAACGACAGCAGGGCGGCCGGGGACTTCGCAGTGATCTCTGCTTCGACTTCCGCTACGCAGCCGCCGGGCGGCCCGTAAGCCGCAGAATCGGCTTCCACTCCGTAGAGTGCCTCGAAGTACGCACCGCGCTGATCCTCGGGGATATTGTCCAGAACCGGTGCGGGGTCGTTCGACGTTCCAGGGTTCCCAACGACGGTACCATCAAGCTGATCTTGGTCGAAGAACGTCGTCGATGCGCCAAAGCCAAACTCCTCGACCCACGATCGCTCGAACACGTCGCCACGATCGAAGGCGTGAGAGGCGTCGGAGTAGACTATTGACTGGTAGTCGAAGCCCTGGCGCTTCATGCACTCATAGATGAGGGCCTCGCGTTCGAACGTCGCTTCTTCGGGCTCCTGTGCACCCCCAAGCGAGTCAAGAAGAGGGGATCCGAGGTCCAGGTCCGAGTAGCTTTGCGGTTGCACTTCCTCGGGGGATTCAGAGGATGAGCAGCCCGCAGCCAGAATCGACAACCCAACAACAAGTCCACCTACCTTCCTAAGCAAGCAGATCCTGGTCATCATGGCTCCTCCAACTTCCGTGTCAGTCAGCGATCGGCAAGAACTGCTAGGGCATCTGCCAGATCGTCACGTCCAATCGACCCTGCGTGGCGCGAGTCGACGTCACCATGCGAGTCAATGAAGATGACAAACGGCACCGACTCACCGCCATAGGCAAAGAACGCCGAACTGCTATCATCATCACTAAAGGTAGGCCCCACCCAACCCTCATCTGCGATCCACTTCTCCGGCGGGAAATTCGGCCGAGCAGGATCGACCAGGGTGCTTACGACCACGATCTCCACCTCGAGATCGGATGTTTCGGCTCCCTCCGCTAGTTCCACGAGGGTCTTCAGCTCCTCTTGGCAGTGCACGCACCAGTGGGCGAGGAAGAACAGCGCGACGGGCCGGTCACCTTCTGACGCGAGAGTGTCGATTCCTGGAGCCCTGCTACCCACCGCGGCGTCCGCGCCAAACAAGGCTGGCTTGAGGTCCGGCAACTCGGAACGCATTACCGGAACGTCCTGACCAGCCACAGGCTCTGATCGTAGCTGCGTCTGCGTCAGGACTACTAGCACCGGCAACGCAATGGCAACGATCGATACGAATAGGATCCGACGAGTGCCTGGGGTCCGCCACAGGTTAGGTTACGCGATATAGGGTGGTGGTGTGGATGCGTCTGGGGAGGAGTTGGGTCGTCTGTTCGGGTCGGTGTTGCCTCATCTGAATGAGGTTCAGCGTCGGGTGGTTGCTGGTGCGGTGGCTCGAGAGTTGGGGCGCGGTGGCAAGACCGCCGTGGCTGAAGCGTCGGGGTTGTCTCGTAACACGGTGGCCAAGGGGGTGGGTGAGGTCGAGGCCGGGATTGAGCCGTCTGAGCGGTTGAGAGCGCCTGGCGGAGGCGACAAGGCGGCGATCGACAAGCAGCCCGGGTTGTTGTTGGCTCTTGATGAGCTGGTGGATCCTGATACTCGTGGGAATCCGATGTCGCCGTTGCGTTGGACGCTCAAGTCGACCTATGAGCTGGCCCGGACGTTGACAACACAGGGGTTCGACGTGTCCGCGGAGCTCACACGACGGCTGTTGCACCAGTTGGGGTACTCGCTGCAGGCGCCGTTCAAGACCAAAGAGGGTGCCACCCATCCCGACCGGGACGCCCAGTTCGGCTACATCAACGACCTGGCCACCGATTTCCTCGATGACAGTCAACCCGTGATCAGTGTGGACACCAAGAAGAAGGAACTGATCGGCAACTACGCCAATGGCGGCACAGAATGGCAACACGCCGGTGAGCCCAACAAGGTCAACGGTCACGATTTCCCCAACCCCGAGCTGGGCGAGCACGCCAAGGCTACCCCCTACGGCATCTACGACGTCGGCAACAACGAGGGCTGGGTTTCGGTCGGTGACAGCGCGGACACCGCCGAGTTCGCGGTCGAGACGATCAGACGCTTGTGGAACCAGATGGGCAAGCAACGTTTCCCCGAAGCGACCCGGCTGCTGGTCACCGCCGACGCCGGAGGCTCGAACGGGTATCGGGTACGAGCCTGGCGCAAGCACCTGGCCGACTTCGCGGCCGAGACCGGCCTGCACATCACCGTGGTCCACTACCCGCCAGGAACCTCGAAGTGGAACAAGATCGAACACCGCATGTTCAGCTTCATCTCCATCAACTGGCGAGGCCGCCCACTGACCGACATGCGCACCATCGTCGAACTCATCGGATCCACCACCACACGCACCGGGCTCACCATCCAAGCCGCCTACGACCCCAACATCTACCTCACCGGAACCAAGGTCTCCAACACCGAGTTCAACGCCCTACCCGTCAAAGGCCACGACTGGCACCCAGAATGGAACTACACCCTCAACCCAGCCGCATGAAACGCACAAACAATCCCGCGGCGAGCCCTAGGGTC
>JAAETH010000258.1 GCA_024228575.1 Actinomycetes bacterium | reverse complement strand
GCGCGCCGGCGCGGAACGGGAACGCGCGGTCAGGCGCCAGCTGCGCGAGGTGGACAGGCTCAAGGACGAGTTCCTGGCCAACACCTCCCACGAGCTGCGCACGCCGCTCAACGGCATCACCGGGCTCGCCGAGTCGCTGATCGACGGCGCGACCGGTGAGCTGCCGGATGAGACGAAGAGCAATCTCTCGATGATCGTCCACAGCGGACGCCGCCTGGGCCACCGGGTCGGCGACATCCTCGACTTCTCGAAGCTGCGCCACAAGAGCCTCGAGCTCGACTCCCGGCCGGTGGACCTGCGATCCCTGGTCGAGGTGGTGCTGACCCTGTCGCGTCCGCTGGTCGGGTCGAAGGAGCTGGAGCTCCTGAACGCCGTGTCGGCCGACCTGCCGGCCGCCCTGGCCGACGAGAACCGCCTGCAGCAGATCTTGCACAACCTCATCGGCAATGCCGTCAAGTTCACCGAGTCGGGGTCGGTCGAGGTCTCGGCGGTCACCGGCGACGAACAGATCGTCGTCAGCGTCAGCGACACCGGCATCG
>JAAETH010000257.1 GCA_024228575.1 Actinomycetes bacterium | reverse complement strand
GCACTCAGCTCGTCGGGGGCTGAGAGCATTGGATAGTGACCGGTGTCGATCTCGGCCCAGCTGGCAGTGAGGCGTTCCGCCGTTCGTCGCTGATGCGACTCAGGAGGATTGGTACTCTGGCGGCAGTAGATCACCTGAGCGGGCCATGATTGTGACCAGAAGTGCTCTAGCTCGACGGGTTGATCCATCACTGCGCGGGGATGGTGGGTGACCCGCTCCGCGGCCCAGAGTCGGAGGGTTGGTTCGAGGTCGGCAAACAGCCTCTCTTCGATGTCCTTCGCCGTTGGACCAGTGGCCAGCTCGTCGCCGGCCGACGGGGGGCGATCGACAACGTCACCGATCCGCTGCCCATGGTCGAGAGCGAGGGCATCGACGAACACCACCCGGGCGATTCGCTCGGCGCTGAGCTCACAGGCATGACAGACCACCATGCCCCCTGAGCTGGTTCCGACCATGGTCACCTCTGATAGGTCCTGGTAGAACAACAGGTCGGCGATCTCGGCTCCATGGCTCTCGGTTGTGATCCCGGGCCGCAGGCTCCCCCGTCGCTCGGCACAACCATCGAGGGTCGGGGTGAACACACGATGACCGGCAGCTTCCAGCTGAGCAGCAACCGGTTGCCAGATCCAGCCTCCCTGGTAGGCACCGTGCACCAGCACGAAGGTCGACGCGGTTGGCGATGACATTGGGATCCTCCAGTCGTTGACCCGGTCAGTGAGTCATGATGGGTCGTGTAGGTCCGGGTCTACGTGTCG
>JAAETH010000256.1 GCA_024228575.1 Actinomycetes bacterium | reverse complement strand
CCCATGAGCTCCGGACTCCCCTCACGAGCATCCATGCCAACATCGAGCTGCTGTCCCGAGCCCCTGACCTCGACGACGATGTTCGCCAAGCAACCCTTTCCGCCGCCCGCTCCGAGCTGCGCCAGCTCAATGTGCTCATAACCGAGATCATCGAATTGGCCACCAACGCCCGCGATGCCCCCGACCTCCAGACGATCGACCTCGCAGTGATCGTCGAGCAAGCGGTACACAGTTTCCAGCGCCGCGGCACCGCCCCCATAGAGCTCCAGGCGACATCCTCACTCGTCTCGGGCGTCCCAGCCAGCCTGCAGCGAGCGGTTGACAACCTCCTCCTCAACGCCGACAAGTACAGCCCCGAAGGTGCACCCATCATGGTGGACGTCGCCGAAGGCTCAGTAGCCGTGACCGATCGAGGCCCTGGCATCCCGGTCGCCGAGCGCGAACGGGTATTCGACCGCTTCTATCGCAGCGAGTTCGCTCGATCTCAACCCGGGTCGGGGCTCGGCTTGGCCATCGTCAACAAGATCATCAAAGACCACTCTGGCCAGGTGTGGATCACCGACGGTCCCGAGGGCGGTACCAGAGCGGGCTTCACCCTCCCGACGGTGTAGGTCAGGGGGCTGGAACGTGGACGGGCTCACCGTCGCTGACGACGAGGCGCTCCTCCCCGATTCCGACTGGGACGCCGACCCCATCCTCCAAAGTCAAGATGCAACCGTCATGATCGAGGT
>JAAETH010000255.1 GCA_024228575.1 Actinomycetes bacterium | reverse complement strand
GACCAGGTCGACTATGTGCTGATGGGTCAGGTCGTCCAGGCCGGCCAGGGCCAGATCACCGCCCGCCAGGCCGCGGTCAATGCCGGTATCCCGATGAGTGTTCCGGCGACGACGATCAACAAGGTCTGTCTTTCGGGACTCAACACGATCTACCTCGCCAACCAGATGATCAACGCCGGCGATGCCGAAATTGTCGTGGCCGGCGGCATGGAGAGCATGTCGAACACACCACACGTGCTCACAAACGCACGCCGCGGCTACGGATACGGCAACGGAGAACTGCTCGACACACTCCTGCACGACGGCCTCTATTGCGCCTTTGACGACTGCGCCATGGGACTTGGAACCGATCGGTATGTGGCCGCCGATGCTTCACACGTCACCCGGTCGATGATGGACGAGTTCTCGGCCCGGTCTCATGAGCGTGCAGCCGCAGCCCAAAAGGACGGCCTGTTCGACGACGAAATCGTCGCAGTCACCGTTCCTCAGCGTCGCGGCGACGATCTGGTCGTCGACGCCGACGAGGGTGTGCGACCCGGCACCACCGCCGAGTCGCTCGGTCGTCTGAGGCCTGCGTTCGACAAGGAGGGCGCCGTCACCGCCGGGAACGCCTCACAGATCTCCGACGGCGCAAGCGCCATCGTCATGATGAGTGCAGCCAAGGCCGACGAGCTGGGCCTGACCCCCCGCGCCGAGCTGATCGGTTTCGGCCAGGTCGCAGGTCCCGACTCGGCTTCCCTGCTGACGCCGCCTTCGAATGCCGTGCGCGCTGCGGCCCAGCGCGCCGGCGTGGACGCGTCGGGCCTCGACCTCTACGAGCTGAACGAGGCCTTTGCCGCCGTGGGCATCTGCTCGACCGAAGACCTGGGCATCTCGGATGAGATCGTCAACGTCAACGGTGGCGCCGTCGCTGTGGGACATCCGATCGGGATGAGCGGCAACCGACTCGCCCTTCACCTGATCAACGAACTGCACCGCCGCGGCGGTGGTGTTGGCGCTGCGGCCCTGTGCGGAGGTGGCGGACAGGGTGACGCGGGCATCTTCCGCACACTTTGAGCGCGGATCGATAGTTGGAGTTGGCATCCGAACCCGGAGGGTTCACCCTGCCCACCCTCCTGGCTAGCCGGGCGCTGGCCGGAAGGCCGGCAAGGTGATCCATCCGTCGAGGTCGAGCCCGTCGACCGCAAAGGCCGCGCCCAACGTTCGCTGAGCTGTGACTTCGAAATCGCCATCGATCGTGACCGTCGACACAAGGTGTCCGACGATGACACTCTTTGCCCCACAACCGGTGGCGAGCATGACAACAGGGCCTGGATCGTCGACGATGGTCGCGAGATCGACATCGTCGAAGGCGAGGATGGCGCGCAGCTCGCGGTCGCTGCCGAGAGCGGCCACCATGACCTCGTCGAGTTCGGACGAGAAGACTTCGAAGAGGAGTCTGGCGTCGTCGGTGTTGTGACACCGGATCGGGTGGGGGCTGGTGGGTGGTAGATAAACCTCGACCATGTCGGGCTCCATACGTTTGATGGAAGACGTCGAGGGGAAGTTGCCGTGAACCCTAACGAGGGGCTGGGACGGTCTACGCGCGATAACGACGAGTTGTCGCAAAAGGACGGCATGGACAGATCTGCACACGAGGGCGGGGAGGGCACAAACTCGCAGCAAGAGCAGACGAGGCGCCACCCCGTTGAGGCTCGAGCAAGGCGCGGGCGGGTTTCCGGCCCGAGCTCCAACGAGGAGACGCTTCATCTGGAGGGAGGGGGAAGTCCCTCTCCCGATGTCAATTACGTTACAGAATCATTGCCAATATGACAAGCGCGTTTCGAAGATTTCTTTTCCTCGCTTCAGATGACGAAGACCGAAGCAATCTTCCCGACACCGAACACCCTCAGATCTTGCCGATCGTCGGGTACAGCGGGTTGGCCTGAAGAAGCGCAGACGAACGCTCCTTGCAGCGTTGCGAAACGTCGTCCCCCATCAAGTACTTGGCCTTCGAAGGGCCGCTCTTGGCTGCCGCTGGCTCGGCATGGGTGAGGACGTCGCAGATGATGTCGGCGACCTCGTCCATGTCGCTTGGGTTCATACCCAGGGTCGTGAGTGCAGGTGTGCCCAGGCGAACACCGCTGGTGTACCAGGCGCCATTTGGGTCGCCAGGGATCGAGTTGCGGTTGACGATGACACCACTGTCATTCAACGCCGATTCGGCCTGGCGGCCGGTCAATCCGAACGGTGCCACGTCGACGAGCAACAGATGATTGTCGGTTCCGCCGGTCACGAGGCGTGCACCACGGCGCTTGAGGCCCTCACCCAGGGCAGCAGCGTTGTCGACGATCTGATGGGCGTAGTCGGCGAAACTGGGCTGCTTGGCTTCGGCGAAGGCGACAGCCTTGGCTGCCATGACGTGGGCCATCGGCCCACCGAGCACCATCGGGCAACCCTTGTCGATGAATTCGTTCAGCTCGGTGCCGTCGCGTCCGGCCAACACCATGCCGCCGCGAGGGCCACGCAGCGACTTGTGGGTGGTTGTGGTGACAATATGGGCATTGGCGATCGGATCGAAGTCGCCATCGAACACCCCGCCAGCGACCAGACCGGCGAAGTGAGCCATGTCGACCATCAGGTAGGCACCGACCTCGTCGGCGATCTCGCGCATCTTGGCGAAGTCGACCTTGCGGGGATACGCCGAGTAGCCGGCAATGATCGTCATCGGCTTGAACTCGTTGGCAAGTGCCCTGACGTTGTCGTAGTCGAGCATCTCGGTTTCGGGATCGACGCCATAACTGCGCTGGTGGAACATCTTGCCCGAGATGTTCGGACGGAAGCCGTGTGTGAGGTGACCACCGGCGTCGAGCGACATACCGATCATGCGCTGACCACCGAGACGAGCACGCAGGTCTTCCCAGTCGGCTTCGGTCAGATCGTTGACGTGTCTCACACCCTGATCGACCAGGTATGGCGCCTCGACCTTCGCCGCGAGCATCGCCCAGAACGCCACGAGGTTCGCGTCGATACCCGAGTGCGGTTGAACGTAGGCGTACGGGGCACCGAACACCTCACACGCGAGGTCGGCAGCGAGTTGCTCGACCGTGTCGACGTTCTGACAGCCGGCATAGAAACGATGACCGACGGTGCCCTCGGCGTATTTGTCGCTGAACCAGCTGCCCATGGTCAACAACACGGCCGGAGACGCATAGTTCTCGGACGCGATCAGCTTGAGATAGGACCTCTGGTCGGTGATCTCACCGCGGATCGCATCGGCGACACGAGGCTCCACGGCACCGATGACGTCGAGGGCGTGGCGGTAGGCCTGCGCCTCTGGCGTGTTCTGTTCGACCGAGAGCGGGTTTGGCTGCGACGACATGGCTGCTCCTTGTTGCAGTTCATGACGGACGGGAACCGTCAACCTACCGCGATGGCGGAGCTATTGATCCCCATGGAGGGTGTGCTCTCAACAGACGGCAAGCAGCCTGGTTCAGTCGAGAGCCCTGCGGTGCTCGAGAGCGCGCCCGAGGGTGAGCTCGTCGGCATATTCGAGGTCGCCACCGACCGGCAGACCAGACGCAATTCGGGTCACCGTGATGCCGAGCGGGCGCAGAAGACGACCCAGGTACATCGCGGTGGCTTCACCCTCGATATTGGGGTTGGTGCTGAGGATGACCTCGGTGACGTTCTCTGGCTCGAGACGCGCTAGCAGTTCGGAAACCCTCAGCTGTTCCGGTCCGATTCCTTCGATGGGGTTCAGGCATCCCTGGAGGACGTGGTAACGACCGCGGAACTCCTGGGTCTTCTCGATGGCAACAACGTCGCGCGGCTCTTCGACGACACACAACACACCATCGTCGCGTCGAGAATCGGCACACAGGTGGCAAACATCGTGAGCGCTGACGTTGAAACAGCGCGAGCAGAACCTGACCAACTCCTTGGCCCTGGCGATGGCGTGCGACAGCTTCAGAGCGTCCTGGGCCGGCAGCTTCAGGAGATGGAACGCGATGCGCTGGGCCGATTTCGGTCCGATGCCCGGCATCTTGCCCAGCTCGTCGATGAGGTCTTGAACAGGAGCCTCGTACACGTAGCGCTTCCGTTCAGCCGAGCAGTCCGCCGAGGCCACCGACGTCGCCCAGCGGGCCCATGGCCTCGGACTGGACCTCGGCACCCTTGGCCAAGGCGTCGGCGATGGCGGTGTGAACGAGGTCTTCGAGCATCGACACGTCGGACGGATCGACGACCTCAGGCGAGATCGACACTGCCCTCACCTCGCCCCCAGCCGACATCGTGACGGTGACGAGGCCATTCGCGGCAACACCCTGCACCTCGACAACGGCAGCCTGTTGCTGGGCTGCCATCAGCTGAGCCTGCATGTTCTGGGCCTGCTGAAGCAGGCTGTTCATGTCGAATCCGTCGCTCACGTGATCTCCACGAGGTAGGGGTACCCGTCAGGTTTCGTCGACATCGACGATACGGGCACCGGGAAAGGCATCGGCGAGTTTGTCCGCACCCGTGCGCCCATCGGGCGGGGCGTCGGTCAGCTCGGAAAGGTCGGGAATCTCGTCGATTGCGTCGGACTCGGACTCGGACTTGGCTGCGGGCGAATCCGGTGACCCAGCTGCCGGCGATCTGCCCGCTGCGTTCAGCTCGACCTTCATCGGGAAGCCGAATCGTTCTGTCAGCAATGACTCGATGACGGAGACGTGTTCGACACAGCGATCTCGGGTGAACTCGTTGTCGAACGTGCACACGACCATTCCGGGTTCGCCACTCGAAATCTCCGCGGTGCGGAACAGGGCCCGCGATTTGCCGGACGCGCTGGAGATGAGATCGGACCACTCATCGATGATCTGGGTCGGCGACGGGGCATTGCTCGACGCGCTCGAAGCTGCGGCCGGTTTGGGTTCAGCGACACCTGGCTGGGGTGGGGGTGGCGCTTGGGCGGCGGGGGCGGCGTCGACAGGGGGTACCTGCTCGCGTGCCGGAGCAGCACCTGATCCGGCGTTTGCTAGCGCTGAACGAGCTGCGTCGACCCTCGACGAACCCTTCGTCGCCGGTGTCGGGGGAGACACGACCGGTGCGGGTGCCTGCCGCGGTGCCGCTTCGGGCGCAGACGGTGGCGCAGCTGGAGCAGCCCTGTCGGGTGTGGACCGGGTGGGCGGGACCGGCGGCGGAGAGGCAACCGGGGCAACGCCGGAGTCCAGGGCTGCTTCGAGCTGCTCGACACGCGCTGTCAGGGCATCGATAGATGACCCGAGTCGTGGTGCGGTCAACTTGACGAGCGCAACCTCGACCACAAGTCGCGGATCGGCCGCCTGTCGCGCGTCGACGAGGGCGGTGCCCAACGTCTCGAGCGACCTCACGATGAGCCCGGCACCGAGGCGGTTCGCCTGCTCTACCAGGTGCTCGACATTGGAAGCCGGCAACTCGGCCGGCGCAGCACCCTGCTTGACCAGGAACATGTCGCGAAGGTGGCGGGTGAGCGACTCGACCAACTCGCGTGGGTCGGACCCATTCGACACGGCCTGGGCGACCGCCTGGAGAGCGGCGCCGCTGTCGGCAGCACCCAACGAGTCGACCAGGGCATCGACGGGGATGTGGTCGTCGGCGATTCCTCCCGCAGACACGACCTGGTCGAGCGCCGACAGCGTGTCTCGGGCCGAACCCCCACCCCGAAGGACCACATGATCGACGATCTCGTCGCCGACGTTGAGGCCAGCCTTCGCTGCGATCTCGCGGACATGGTCGGACATGTTGGTCGAGCCGATGAGGCTGAGTTCTACGTGCTGGGTGCGGCTGCGAATGGTCGCCAACACCTTCTGAGGATCGGTTGTGGCGAGCACGAATACGACGTGGCCGGGTGGCTCCTCGAGCGTCTTGAGGAGGGCGTTGGAGGCCTCCTTGGTCAACATGTGGACCTCGTCGAGGATGTACACCTTGCGACGCCCTGGCGTTCCCATTGCGACGCTGCGAACCAGTTCCTTCACGTCGTCGATACCGCGATTGGAAGCAGCGTCGAGTTCGTACAGGTCCATCGAGTTGCCGACCTCGATCGCCCTGCAAGCCTGACAGCTGCAGCAGGGCTCGCCATCGGCGCCGATGTTCTCGCAGTTGAGGGCCTTGGCGAGGATGCGCGCTGTCGAGGTCTTGCCCGTACCCCGAGGGCCGCTGAACAGATAGGCGTGGCCGACTCGGTCGTCGCGAACCGCGTTCCTCAGTGCGGCGACGAGGTGGTCTTGACCGATGACTTCGTCGAAGCGCTGAGGCCGGAATCGTCGATATAGGGACTGGTACACCACGAGATCCGAGCCTACCCGTGGGATGGGACAGCACGCCGCCCGAAGCTGCTGAACTGGCCGTATGAAATACACGAGGATCAGCCCAGCCCAGTTCGCAGACCTCGAAGGCCTCGACGACTGGCGCT
>JAAETH010000254.1 GCA_024228575.1 Actinomycetes bacterium | reverse complement strand
GCTGGACGAGGTTCTACGACATCACCACATCCTGGTGGCAACGGCTGCCGGGCAAGGTTGTGGGCTTGCTCATGATCGTGATCGGGGTGGCGACAATCGGTATCGGTCGATGGCTGGCGTTCGACCCCCCGGCATCGTCAGATGAAGCGATGGAGACGATTCTCGACAACTTGGCCAAGCTGCTCGGCGGGTAGTGGGCCAGGGCGGAGGGCTTGGCTGATGCTGTCCCGTAGTTGGGCCATGGAGACCGAGGCACCGGAGATGTGGGCCGAGGCCGATGCCCTTTCGTCACGCTCACCCTCTGGCTCCTCCATCGATTGGTGTCTCATAGTCTCCGAGCAGTTTTAGCTGGCGGGGGCCTGAACAACCAACGAGGCGAATCCATCACAGACGGAGGCGGCGATAGGGTCAGGTCATACTCACGCCCTGAGCATCGACGGATCGCTCCCGGCGCCGAGCCGACAAAGGCCAGCGAATCGGGATCGCCGGCACCCGACCACCGACCCAGGAGCCAGGCGGACCAGTGGAGTGGACACCATCGCCCCGCCACCTCCTCCGGGTCGGCTGCATCTCCGAGGTGACGGCCAACTGGCAGCCCGGAACTGTCCTCGAAGTCGGGGCTGGCACCGGTGATGTGACGAACCGGTTCGTCGAACGGGGGTTCACGGTCACGGCCACCGACCTGGGCTCCCAATCCCGCCAGCTCCTGCGTC
>JAAETH010000253.1 GCA_024228575.1 Actinomycetes bacterium | reverse complement strand
TCTGCCGTGGGCCGTCGAGATAGACCTGCCCCACCGGCGGGCGCCGTACCTCGACGTCGAGACGTTCCACCCGACGTTCCTGTACGAGGGCCTGTGGAATCTGGGACTGTTCGGTGTGCTGGTGCTGATCGACCGCCGCCGGGTGCTGAAGCCCGGTCGGCTTCTGGCCGTCTATGTGTTCGGCTACGGTCTCGGTCGGCTGTGGGTCGAGGCTCTGCGCATCGATACCGCCAGTCTCGTTCTCGGGGTGCGGGTGAACATCTGGGTGAGTCTGTTCGCCATGGTCGCGGCGGCGCTGTTCCTGCTCGTGTCGGGGCGGCGCCAGCTCGAACCCGAGCTACTCGACGAGGCGGATGGGGTCACCGATCACCCTGACACCCCAGGTCGTCCAGTCCACTGAAGTGTTTGCGGCCGTCTTGTTGTAGGCCACCTGGAACCATGTGTCGCTGTAGCTCCCCCAGCTCAACCCAGCCAGGTCCACAGTCATGCGCACATTGCGGCCGTCGAATATGGAACCAGTGACCCAGAGGCATTCGTTGCCGTCGTTGCACGCAACCGACGCGCCGGCGTATGCCCCGTCATCGGTCTCGTAGGTGAAGGGAACCTCGTTGCCAGCGGGGTCGAGAATCTGCACCGACTCCATCCCCTCGCCGAGGTCCCACGCGGTGATTTCGAGCTTCTTGTTCTGGTAGGTCGGGTCGATCTCGGCGAGGTAGAATATGGCCGGATCGTCGAAGCTGGCTGTTCTCACCGGCATCAACTCTGCGGCGTAGATGCCCACACAGGTTGGGTCTGTGATCGTGGAGCACTGGCCGGCGTGGGATGCAGCATCGGCCCACAGCGCGAAGTAGTTCTGCCCGTTGGTCGAATTGTTGTCCTTGAGCTGGCTACGCAGTACCCATCGACCGCTCGTCCCCGCCGGGAGCGTGAAGGCGGTCGTGAAGGCCTCACAACTCTCGGCCGTCGCCGGTTCGTAGGCCGAGCCGTATTGGGTGTTGTCAGTGTTGTCATAGGGCGTGTTGTCAGGCTGGTAGAGCGTGAACCGATAGTGGACGTCGCCCTGTTCCTTCGGAGGTCCCCCGCTGTCGTGGTGAGTGGGCCGGTTGGATGGGCGGCAGTACCCCGGGTCGAAGATGTTCAGATTCACCGCCTGCGTGCTGCCCACCGGGACATCGATGATCCAGAGGTAGCCCCCCGGGTCGTGCCAGGGACTGGGTACCGAACCGCATTTCGAGTCAGTGGTGCGGAACGACCGGATGTCGCCCCACTTGGGATTGACACAGAAGCCCATCTGGCCCGACCAGGCGTTCGACGGGGTCTCGCCACCCACCGCGTAGTTGCCCAGCCCGAGCACATTGGTGGGTGAGCCGATGTCGATAGGTGGCGAATACTCAGCTATGGCGTGGCGGCTGATGTCGATCGGGTCGAGGGCCAGGCTGCTGAACACCATCGTGCCCGGTGTGGTGATCTCTACCGAGAACTGGTTGGTGCCGATGCCGTCGGTGACGATCGTTGCGTTCACCCCGTCGACGAAGCCGTTCTGTTCGGCCAGTTCCAGAGCTGCCTCGTGGGCCTTCACCTCGTTGGGCATCCAGACCACACCGGCGAGCGCGGCCGCGTCAGAGGCTGACTGGGCCTTGGAGCCGATCACATACCAGCCTCCGAGGTCGACGGCGAAGCCGGCGATGAGCAGGAGGGGGAGGATGATCAGGGCCGTGAGAGTGAGGGTGACCCCGGCATCGGCGTCGTCGCGGTCGTCGGGTGCCTCGCCGACGCTCGGCGCGTCGACACAACGAGGTTGTGATTCGGTTGTCACGTCGGAGGCTCCAATCGCATCACGGCGGTCCGGGAGATCGTGAGGCCGTTGCCGGGGAAGATCCCGGTCGACCAGCCCCGCTGGGCCTGGACGTACACGCCGATCTCATCCGGCGAGAGCAGCTGGCGCGCCTCTCGGTCGGTCGGGCACCAGAACCGGTCGAGGGCGCTACCGGCACACGACGAACTACCGCTGAAGTCGGCGGTGCCGGCGAGCGCTGCGGCCAGTTGGGTCGGCGTGTAGTGGTTGCAGAGGTTGGTGACCGAGTGAGCGCCACCGCTCAGACAGGTCGCGGGAACCTCGCCGTCGGGCCCCGGCTTGAAGACGATCACGTGTTCGAGGGTGACGTTGGCGCCCAAGGTCGCCACCGCCGCGGCAATCGCCACGAGGGCTTCCTCATCGGCCGCCCGGTCATCTCCTAGATTGGCGCCGATGCGGGCACCGGCTTGGGCGCCGGTGCCGATCGTCAGACTGTCTTTCCAGGCGAACCCGAAGTCGACGACGCCCGCGAAGATCATGACCAACAAGGGCAGGATCAGAGCGAATTCGGTAAGGGCTGCGCCGCGGTCAGACCGGGCTCGCGTTCGTTCTCGGGTCACAGCAGATCCGGCTCGATTCGGAGGATCACGGAGTCCGAGACGGTGACGCTGTCGCCGAAGATCCCGGTGACGTATTGACGTTCCGCTTCGACCCAGATGCCGATGAAGGCCCGCCCCCCGGCCGTGACATCACGGGTCGTGGGACACCACGGGGTGTCGAGGTCGCCCACCCCGCATCCGAACGACGAGGCCGGACTCCCGATGTCGGAGGGCAAATACACATTGCACTCGTTGCTGGCCAGAACGGCGGCGGAGTTCGAGGTCTTGCAGGGCTCGGGGATGGTGCTCTCGGGCCCCACGGCCGAGAAGACGACGATGCGATGGATGTCGGACACAGGCATTGCCTCGCCCGCCTCGGCTACTGCGGCCAGGATCCGGAGATCGGCGTCGGCTTCGTCGCCCGCAATCGCGGCCGTGCGGGCCCCGACCCGGGTCATGTTGCCGACGGTCTGCACATGCTGAAATACGAGTCCGAATTCAAGGATGGCGAAGACGAACATCGTGAAAATGGGCAGCACCAAAGCTGATTCGACGATGGCCGTGCCCTCGTCGTCGTTGCACAGTCGCACATGCTTCTATCGACAGCTCGACCGAGGGTCTGAAGCAGTAGGTTGCTGGTGGTGAAGAATGAGGACTACGACCCACCCTCCGGTACCTGGACCCGATGCGACCAGCTTCGCACGGTGGCCAATCTGGCCGGTCGGATCCGCCAGGTGCTGGCTGGGGTCGACGAGGCCCTGGCGACCTTCGCGGTACGCGACGAGCTCGACCACCTCGAGCGCCATATCCGCGCCGCGGCGCGTCTCCTGGTGGTGGCCGGCTCGGGAGGCGGCCAGCTCGATGGGGGGTTCGCCGACCAGCTCCAGCCCCTCGATCCCGACGCCGCGCCGCCTGACGCGTCCACCCTCGCGGCCCGTATCGCCGGGTTCGCCGAGCGGCTGCCGGGCCTGATCGATCAGGCAGGCGGAGCCACGGTGTCGTTCAGGGCCGACCCGATGGGAACGGTTGATGCGGGGCAGCTGCTCGAGATGGTGGTCGCCGAGGGCGAATGGTCGCTTCATCGGCTTGGGCGTCTCCGGGCCACCGCGGCCGACGGCCCCGGCCCCGGGTCGGCCGGGGTGGTCGAGAGCATCCACGTAAGCGACGGTGGGGTACCCAAGCTCCCGATCCCGTCCGCCGCGATCGTGCACTCGGGGGTTGTGGGCGACCGCCAGGCCACCCGGACGCACCATGGCCGGCCCTGGCAGGCCGTGTCGCTGTGGAGCGCCGATGTGATCGACGACATGGCGTCCGAGGGGCACCCGATCGGACCGGGGAAGGCCGGCGAGAATCTGACCCTGCGCGGGCTCGACTGGAAGTCGCTACGCCCGGGCGTCCAACTCGGATTTGGTGGGGCGCTCATCGAGCTGACGGCGTGGGCCGAGCCGTGCCAGCAGATCGCCGATCTGTTCGTTGATGGTTGCTCGTGGTGGATCGACCACGATCGTTACCCTGGTCGGGCCCGGATCTACGGCCGGGTGATACGCCCCGGGCCCCTTGAACCTGGGGATCCGGTGGTCATCGAGCCCAACCTGGAGTAGCTGGGGGCCTAGCCGTCGTGCTCGACGTGCTCGATCTCGAGGCCGATGGAGGCGAACGCTTCGAGGGGGCGGTGGTAGCCCCGGTCGAGATGGTGGACGCCGGTGATGATCGACTCGCCCTCGGCCGCGGCGGCAGCCAGCACATGGGCGAACCCGCCGCGGATGTCGG
>JAAETH010000252.1 GCA_024228575.1 Actinomycetes bacterium | reverse complement strand
TCGAGCTGTTGCACCAGAAGTGGGGAGCGCTGGCTCGCGATGTTCTGGGCCCACGACGGACCGAGTTCCCGGCCGACGAGCAGGAGCTTTGCGACGACCTGACCGCGCTCTACAGCGAGGAGACGATGGCCAAGGTGCGACAATGTCTCCCCGACCGACCGCCGGTCTTCTGCCACAACGACACCTACCACGGTAATACCTTCCTCCTCAACGACGGGACGCTCAAGCTGCTCGACTTCGAGTTCTCCTGCCTCAACCACGCGGCGTTCGACTTCGCCAACCTCTTTGCCGAAACGACCCTCGAACACGGCCTGAGTGAGCCTCCCCATTTCCAGCTCATCGAGCGGTCATTCGACCATCACGATCTGGCTACCTTCGTCGGCTTCTACCTCGACAACCAGGACTTTGCCACCGAGGCCGAACGTGGGGCCGAGCTCGAAACCCTGGTGGCCGAGACGCGTCGGGCCATCCTGCTATCGGACTACATGTATGCCATGGCCGCTCTGCCCCTGGCTCTGGAGCCGATACAGAAGCTCCGGTTCATCCCGTACGCCCACCAGCGATTCAACCGATTCCTGGCCGCGTGGGACCTCGAATTCAGACCCGCCTAGATGCTGTTGGCGAAACTGTTGATGTCCCTGATCGTGGCTAGGTAGACCTCGGGCATGGCATCTCGGAAGAGGCAGTCGCCGGCGTGGCAGGTCCCGTTCACCGTCCGACTCGATGCTGACACCCCTGCCGCCAGGAGCTTCTGGAAGTAGGCCAGCCCCTCGTCGCGGAGCGGATCGAGCTGATTGACGGAGATGACGTGCGGAGGCAGACCTTGAAGATCTTCTACCGAGCTGTGATAGGGCCAAGCAAGCGGGTTGGTGTCGTCGGCACCGTCGGGGCTGTACATCCGCACCATCGAGCCCATCATCGAGCAGTTCAGGAAGTAGTCGTCGTTCTCGAACAGTGATGGCAAGGCCGGATCCTTGTCGGCGTATACCCCCGAGATGTAGGGGCACTGGGAGTAGACACCATCGATGGCGTCGAGCACACCTTCCTGCTTGGCCTTGAGGGTTGTGGCCAGGGACAGATTGCCCCCGCCCGACTCGCCGGAGATGACGATCTTCGAGATCCCGAGGGCGTCGCGATTCGCATGTGTCCATTGGAGACCACTGAAACAGTCGTTCAATCCGGCGGGGAACGGGTACGGCCCCTGCTTCCCGGCCGCATTGCGGAACTCGACTCCGACCACGACCAAACCGGTGGAAGCCAACTCATCACGCCACCGGATGTAGCCGGCGTTGGATGCCTCGAGGATGGCCATGCCACCACCATGGGTGTGGACTATGGCGGGCATGGGACCATCGACATCGGTCGGTGTGTGGATGTACAGGCTGATGTCGTTGCCGTCGACACCCTTTATCACCTGGGTGCGACGATCGCCGTGGGTAAGGGCTGGCGCGATGGCACTGAGTACGTCTCCGCGGAGGGCGAAACCCTCCTCGGCCGC
>JAAETH010000251.1 GCA_024228575.1 Actinomycetes bacterium | reverse complement strand
TCGAGCTGTTGCACCAGAAGTGGGGAGCGCTGGCTCGCGATGTTCTGGGCCCACGACGGACCGAGTTCCCGGCCGACGAGCAGGAGCTTTGCGACGACCTGACCGCGCTCTACAGCGAGGAGACGATGGCCAAGGTGCGACGCTGTCTCCCCGACCGACCGCCGGTCTTCTGCCACAACGACACCTACCACGGCAATACCTTCCTCCTCGACGACGGGACGCTGAAGCTGCTCGACTTCGAGTTCTCCTGCCTCAACCATGCGGCGTTCGACTTCGCCAATCTCTTTGCCGAAACAACCCTCGAACACGGCCTGAGCGAGTCTCCCCACTTCCAGCTCATCGAGCGGTCGTTCGATCACAACGATCTGGCTACCTTCGTCGGCTTCTACCTCGACAACCAGGATTTCCCGACCGAGGCCGAGCGTGAGGCCGAGCTCGAAACGCTGGTGGCAGAGACCCTTCGAGCCATCCTGCTATCGGACTACATGTACGCCATGGCCGCTCTGCCCCTGGCCTTGGAGCCGATACAGAAGATCCGTTTCATCCCTTACGCCCACCAGCGATTCAAC
>JAAETH010000250.1 GCA_024228575.1 Actinomycetes bacterium | reverse complement strand
TCGTCCGTTCGACGAACTCGGTGATGCGCTCGATGAAGGCACTACGGCGATGGATCTCGAACTGCTCCCAGGTCGAGAACGTGGACGGGTCTGTCACCTTGTCGATGAACAGGACACCGTCGAGATGATCACACTCGTGTTGCCACGTCCCCGCTGTGAGCCCCTTCACGATCTCGTCGTGCTCGACACCTTCGCGGTCCAGGTACCTGACCCTGATGGTCACGTGTCGCGACACCTCACCTCGAAGAGGCACCGAAAGGCATCCCTCGTCGATCTCGACGAGTTCGTCGCCCACGGGCTCCATCACCGGATTGATCGCGACCGTCAAGGGCAGCGGCGGCTTGTACGGGTACCGGGGGTTCGACGTCACCTCCATGACAACAATTCGGAGGGGTACACCGATCTGTGGGGCTGCCAGGCCGGCCCCCGCCGCATCCCGCATCGTGTCGATCATGTCGTCGACGAGATCCTGGGTCTCGGGTGAAGCGATATCCGCGGGATCGAGGGGGCTCGCCGGGGATCGCAAGCCGGGATGCCCGATCTGGAGAATCTGCCTGACCGTCATCGCAGTAGCTCAATCCTGCATGGGGATGTTGACACCCCGCTCGGCGGCCACTTCGACAGCCCTCTCGTAGCCGGCGTCGACATGCCTGATCACTCCCATGCCCGGATCGTTCGTGAGCACCCTCTCGAGCTTGCGGTCAGCGAGCTCGGTTCCGTCTGCAACGATGACCTGTCCTGCGTGGATGGACCGGCCGATTCCGACGCCACCACCGTGGTGGATGCTGACCCAGGTCGCACCCGAGCTTGCGTTGACGAGGCCATTCAGCAATGGCCAGTCGGCGATGGCGTCCGAACCATCGAGCATGTCCTCGGTCTCGCGGTACGGCGAGGCGACCGATCCCGAGTCGAGATGGTCGCGCCCGATCACGATCGGAGCCGAGAGTTCACCTGTGCGAACCATCTCGTTGAAACGCAAGCCGAGACGGTGACGTTCGCCGTAGCCCAGCCAGCAGATCCTGGCGGGCAGACCCTGGAACGCGACGCGCTCGCCGGCGAGGCGGATCCAGCGGGCAAGTGGCTCGTTCTCTGGGAACTCCTCGAGGACCGCTCTGTCGGTGGCTGCGATGTCTGCGGGATCACCGGACAACGCCACCCAACGGAACGGGCCCATACCCTCGCAGAACAGCGGTCGGACATAGGCCGGGAGGAAACCCGGATAGTCGAACGCCCGCTCGAACCCTCCGAGCTTGGCCTCGGCCCTGAGGCTGTTCCCGTAGTCGAAGACCTCGGCACCCTCGTCCATGAAGCCGACCATGGCTGCACAGTGGGCGGCCATGGCGGAACGCGATCGCCGCGTGAACTCGGTTGGATCGTTCTGCCTCAGTCGGGCTGCGGCCTCGACGGACATGTCGTTCGGGATGTAGGTGAGCGGATCGTGAGCGCTGGTCTGGTCGGTCACTATGTCGGCTTCAACACCCTCGGCCAGCAGACGAGGGATGATGTCGGCTGCATTCCCCACGAGGCCGACCGAGAGGGGGGTGCGGTTTGCCTTGGCAGCGGTGACCCTGGCGACGGCGCTTGTGTAGTCGGGGGCGATTTCGTCGAGGTACCGGTGTTCGACGCGGCGCTCGAGCATGTGACGGTTGACATCGACGATGAGCACCACACCGTCGTTCATGGTGACGGCGAGAGGCTGAGCGCCTCCCATGCCGCCCGCGCCGGCGGTGATCGTCAACGTTCCTGCGAGAGTGCCGCCGAACCTCTTCTGCGCTATGGCCCCGAAACACTCGTAGGTGCCCTGCAAGATGCCCTGTGTGCCGATGTAGATCCACGAGCCTGCGGTCATCTGGCCGTACATGGTCAGACCCAGCTGCTCGAGCCGGCGGAACTCATCCCAATCGGCCCAATCGGGAACAAGATTCGAGTTCGCGATCAGAACCCTCGGAGCCCACTCGTTTGTCCGCATCACTCCCACCGGCTTGCCGGACTGCACCAGCATCGTTTCGTCGTCGGCGAGGTCGACGAGGGTGCGCAACATCGCGCGGTAGGCGTCCCATGAGCGAGCAGCGCGGCCCGTGCCGCCGTACACGACGAGCTGATCGGGATTCTCGGCAACCTCTGGATCGAGGTTGTTCTGGAGCATTCGATACGCGGCTTCTTGTTGCCAGCCCCGACAGGTGAGTTCTGTTCCTCGAGGTGCAGAGATGCCCTTGACGGGTTCACCGATCAACAGGTTGGGGGAGTCGCTCATGTTTGCCACTCTGCCCACTTGTCACTACATTGTCAATCCACGACATCGATTGTCATCGAGTGACATTCATTCGTTGGGTACCCAGGAACGAGGAGAACGGTGCGAGAGAACAAACACGCACGCGACAGCGACGAGCCCTACGACCTGGTTCCTCGGTCGACCGGACGAGTGCTCGACCTGCTCGAGTTCGTCCTGGCATCTCCGAGCTGCAACCTCACGTCCGCGGCCGCGGCGGCTGGGTTGACCCCCACCACAGCGCTGCGCCACCTCCGAGCACTCGAAGCCAGGGGTTATGTCGACCGCGACGAGCTCGGGTGTTTCTCGGCGGGCCCGACGATGCTGCGTCTGGGCGCCACACTCACCGACACGGGCCCTGTCGAACACCTCATCGCGTTGGCCCAACCCCTGCTCGACTCAATTGCGGTGCAGAGCGGCGAATCGACCTATCTGGCCATTGCCGACGGGAAGGCGGCAACATACGTGGCCGCCGCCGAAAGCCCCAGGACCATTCGTCATGTCGGACGGGTCGGCCAGAACCTTCCGTTGGAAGGAACAGCGGTCGGGGCTGCCCTCGCTGCTCCGGGGTGCACCATCGTGCGGACCGGAGCGGTCGAACCTGACATCACGGCAGTATCTCGGGCGGTGTCGATTCCCGGGCGCCTCGGCGTGGCCATTTCGGTAGTTGGCCCAAGCCACCGACTCGACGACGACGAATGCACTCGCGTGGGCATCACCCTCGAAAACGCGACCAGGACCCTGAGCGCCGGCGCCGGCCAAGACTCGAACGTGGTGGCATCATGACAATCCAGCTCGACGGACCTGGTGTGACCATCGACGAGGTCGTGGCCGTAGCGAGACAAGCCGCGACCGTCGAGCTGACAGCTGGTGCTGTCGATCGTATGCAGGCAGCGCGCGACATCGTCGAACGCTTCGCCGAGGGCGAACCCAAATACGGCATCTCGACGGGTTTCGGAGCGCTCGCCACGGTCTCCATTCCGCCGGAGCAACGCAAGGCCCTCCAGCTGGCACTCATCCGCTCGCATGCAGCCGGCATGGGCGACCCGGTCGAGGACGAGGTGGTCAGGGCCATGATGTTCCTGCGGGCCCGCACCCTTGCCCTCGGCGCGAGTGGGGCTCGTCCGATTGTGGCCAAGGCGATGCTCGGTCTGCTGAATGCCCAGATCTCACCGATAGTCCCCGAGTACGGATCGTTGGGGGCCAGCGGCGACCTGGCACCTCTGGCGCACGGAGCCCTGGCACTTCTCGGCGAGGGTGAGGTCCATCACCGTGGACGCCGCCGCCCGGCCGAGGATGCGCTGCGCGACGCAGGCTTGGAGCCCATCACCTTCGCCGAGAAGGAAGGGCTGTCGGTGACCAACGGCACCGACGCAATTCTCGGGATGTTGTGCCTGGCCGCCGTCGACGCGGCACAACTCCTGACCTATGCCGACGCCACCGCAGCTCTGACAGTCGAGGGCATGCTCGCAACCGACACCTCCTTCGGCGCCGATCTGCAGGCACTGCGCCCTCACCCTGGCCAGGCCCTGAGCGCGGCGAACCTACGCACGCTGCTCGAGGGTTCCGCACTGGTCGCCAGCCACACCGACGACGACCCTCGCGTCCAGGACGCCTATTCGATCCGCTGCACACCCACCGTTCACGGCGCAGCACGCGACACCCTCGACCATGTCGTGGTGGTTGCCGAGCGCGAGCTGGCCTCTGCGATCGACAACCCGATGGTCCTGTCCGACGGACGCATCGAGTCGTGTGGAAACTTCCACGGTGCACCCCTGGGTTTCGCGGCAGACTTCCTCGCCATTGCGATCGCCGAACTGGGTGCCATCGCCGAGCGACGTATGGACCGCATGCTCGACAAGGGGCGAAACCACGGCCTGCCTCCATTCCTCGCCGACGAGCCCGGTGTCGACAGTGGCCTGATGATCGCTCACTACACCGCCGCAGCCATGGCATCGGAGAACAAACGTCTGGCCGCGCCGGCATCGGTCGATTCATTGCCGACCTCGGCGATGCAGGAGGATCATGTGTCGATGGCCTGGGGTGCAGTGCGAAAGCTGCGTCGAGTCATCGACAATGTTCGGCGCATCCTGGCGGTCGAATACGTCATCGCCGCACGAGCGATAGATCTGCGAGCACCCATCGAACCGGCCGTTGCGACCGGCGCTCTCGTGTCATTGCTTCGCAAGGAGGTTCCGGGTCCGGGTCCCGATCGATTTGTAGCCCCCGACCTCGAGCGCGCCGAGAAGTTGCTCCGATCTGGCGAACCGATTCGTTCGCTCGCGTCCGTGGGCGTGATCCTGAACTAGTCAGGCGGGTCACGGCGGGCAGCGTGCAGGGCGGCGCCCCAGTGACGCCGAAGCAATCCGTCGGGGCGCTCGGCCAGGCGACGGCGGATCTCGCCGAACAGTCGATCGCGCTTCCAACCATCGATCGCAATGTGGTCCGAGAAGGTCTCGAGCAGGGCCACATAGGCGTTGGCGTCGTAGGTGATCTCCCAATCGAAGTGACGAACCCCGATCATCTCGAGGCCTTCCGATGCTGCAACCTCGCCACTCAGGTCGGGCATCTCGCCCGGCGTGGGGAATCGATGGGAGTCGGACAGTGATTCACCGATCTCGTCGTACACGTCCTGAATATCCGCGAAGAACGGGTCACCCCCTTGGGGGACCACGTGCCCCGCAGACCAGAACGCCAAGACTCCGCCCGGGCGCAGGTGACGACGAGCCCGCTGGTACTTGGTGCCGGGATCCATCCAATGCCAGGCGGTCGCTGCAAACACCAGGTCGAACGAACCCCAGCGTTCGGGTTCCCATGAGTCGAACGACGCATGCTCGACCGAGACCTCCTTGAAGCTGGCGAGATTCCTCCTGGCCTCGACAGCGAGGTCGGCTCCCAGTTCGACCGCTGTGATGCGATGTCCGCGCTCGGCCATGGGAGTCGTCGCAACGCCTGTGGCGGGCCCGACCTCCAGGACATCTGCAGGGCCGATCAGACCGGCCATCTCGTGGAGGGCGTCGAACAGCACAGCGGGATATTGGGGCCTGGCCAGGTGATACCGGCGTGCGGCCATGTCGAAGGTCTCCCGCAGTCCTCGATCGACCATGCGGGGAGACTAGGCGCAAGCGCTCACATAGGCTCGCCGACATGGCGACTCCGAACGAGACTTGGCGTATTGGCGACACCGAGTTGACCACCATCGTCGAGGCCGAGACGGCCGGAATTCCCGCCGCCCTGTTCTACCCCGACATCGCCGACGACCATCTGGCTGCATCCGCAGATTGGATGGTCGAGGGAGCTGTGGGCGATGACATGACCATCACGTTTCGGGTACAGGCATTCTTGTTGCGTCACCGGGGACTGACGGTCGTCGTCGACCCATGCGTCGGCAACCACAAGAACCTCGCCATGCCGTTCTGGGCCCATCAGGACCTCCCCTGGATGGAGCACCTGATCGAAGCGGGAGTCGCTCCCGACCAGGTCGACCTGGTCATCCACACCCACCTTCACGAGGACCACATCGGTTGGGACACCCACCTGGTCGAGGGTGAATGGGTACCGACCTTCCCGAACGCCCGCCACGTGTACGTCGGCAACGAACTCGAGTGGGCGTCAAGCGAGAAACGCCGCCAGATCCACGACGCGTTCAGCGAGTCGATAGCCCCTGTATTCGATGCAGGTCTGTCGTGGGAGGTCGACGGCGACGCCGATCTGGGCGACGGCTTGAGGTTGTTGTCTACGCCAGGACACACGCCGGGCCACAGCTCACTCGAGGTCGAAACCGGATCTGAACGCCTGGTCATCACGGGCGACGTGCTGCACCACCCGTTCCAGTTCGCCGCCCCAGATGTGGCCGAGGTCGGCGATCAGGACCCCGACCGTGCACGAACAGTCCGCTGCGATCTGTTCGCCGACCTCGCCGATTCCGACGCCGTGGTCGCAGGCACCCACTTCCCCATCGCATCGGTCGGCCGGGTCGAGACCCATGCAGGTGCCTGGCGGTGGGGTCCGATCTCATCGTGAGTGGGGCGTGTTCAAGTTGTAGTCGATCCTCCAGTCCTCGATCATCACCTGGGCCTCGAGGAGGCTGTCGAAGTGGCGACGTTGCGCGAGCGAGTCCGACGACACTGGCGGGGGCAGGCGCCGACGTCCAACAGGCTTTGACGGCAACAAATCCGTCACTTCCCACGCGCCCGCGGACGCGTCACGGCTACGGTAGGTGTCGGGTTGGCTACTGCTCGTCGCTGTTCTGTGGTCGCCAATATGGCTGTCCCACACCCTTGGTAAGCTCTCGCGCAGAAGCTCGCTGACGAAGCGAGAGCTTGGGTTCTCACCGGTTCCCGCCCCGCCGAAACCCAGCTACCTCGGGTCGCGACGTCCCTCAGTTTCCGCCTTCACAACGCTGACTTTGCTGTGAAGGATGTTGCCGATCCGCACCGGCCGACGCTGGGGCGGAGCCCACTACCACCTGGGGTTTGAATGCGTCGACCTCGCCAGCAGCGCCGTGTGGGTCACCACGATGCCATGTCGACGATCAAATGAGCCACACCGCGGCTCGACTTCGAGATGTGCACGGTGTGTGATCCGGCTCGTGTCGATCTCACGGTTCGTGGTCCTGACGCGTCCGCGGACGCGTTTGGAAAGGGCCGCATCTCCCATGCGACGGCGAGGCAGTCGCCGCATGACATACCCAGGCACCCGCGTTCAACAACGGCGGGCCGCTTGGTCTGTGGACAGATCGCGAACGCGCGCGCACGACATCACCGCCGAGCCACCACCGAGGGTTGATCAGAATTGTGCTCACTACGTTGTCCAGATGCTGGCTCGGCCGGGTGGAAATCAGCAGCTCGACTGGCTACCTGAACGACACCGAGCCGAGCTTCGAGGTGAACAGATTGCCGCTCTCAACGACTGGCTTTGCTGGGGCGGAATCTCTGTGGCGGATGCCTTCAACCCGCGATCACAGGGTGCGGAACCAGCGTTCACCATGGTCGGCTACGACCACGCTGGGCTCTGGGATCAGGTCTACGGCAGCTTCGTCTCGCTCGATTGGCAACACGCGACCTACATCGTTTGGCCGCACGCTCTCAGCGGTGTGTCCGAACCGATTCCCACGCCCATACTCCCCGACGGCGACTACTACTTCCACGTAGCCACCGACCTGGCGTTTGGCATCCTCGGGCATCCATGGCAACAGATTCTGACGGTCTTCGGGGATCAGCTGATCGAAACATTCGAGCCACCATCGTTCCTGAAGCCGATCTCGTCGAATGAGTGACGTTCTCCTCGACGAACCGCTGGGAGTTGCGACCAGACGCCTGGCGTCGGGCGGCGATGTGTTCCGCTGGTCACGTCAACCGACCTCGCTGCCCAATACGATCGGTCCGTGCATCTGTCACTGACAGCCGTCATCGTCGACGACTACGACACCGCCATCGACTTCTTCGTCGAGGCCCTCGGGTTCGAACTCGCCGAGGACTCCCCTTCGACCACAAACGACGGTCGACCGAAGCGCTGGGTTGTGGTCAAGCCACCGGGCGCAGAGACGGGAATCCTCCTCGCCCAGGCGGACGGCACGGATCAAGAAGCAGGTGTCGGACAGCAGTTCGCCGGACGTGTTGGGCTCTTCCTACGGGTCGACGATTTCGACACGACCTTCGATCGGATGTCGAGCTACGGCGTCGAGTTCGTCGGCAAACCGCGCGACGAGCCATACGGCAAGTTGGTCGTGTTCGTCGATGTGGCGGGCAACAAGTGGGACCTGCTGGGTCCGTCGATGGAGGAATGAGATGGGTCCTGTGGAACTGGCGAAGCAGGCGATCGACGTTGGCTTCCAGACCAACCGGTGGGAGGAACACGAGTCGTTCTGGCGAGACCAGATCGGGCTTCCCTACAACCACCTGCTCAAGGTGGGTGGAGGCGTGCACCAACACCGGCACGATCTGCACGGTGCTGTCTGCAAGGTGAACAGTGTCCGCGACACCCTGCCAGTCGATCAGCCGGGCGGATATGTCGGCCTCACCATCGTGGCGTCACACGACGAGGCAATCGGTTCTCATGCGACCCCCGACGGCACGCCCGTCCGGGTCATCACACACGCAGCCGAGCCGACGGTACTCACGATCGTCGACATAGAGGTGACCGACGTGGAGGAAACGAAGGGCGCCCTGGTGGCGCTGGGCGCCATCGCCACCGACGACTCGACGGTGAGGTTGGGCGAGACTCAGCTGAGCCTCGTCGAGAACACCAATCGCCAACCAACCGGTGAACGAAATGCGACCGGGTTCCGCTACCTGACCATCCAGGTGGCCGATGTCAGAGCAGCACACGCTCACGCGCTCGGCAACGGTCTGACAGAGGGCACGGCGCCGATCAAGTTGGGCGAGGTTGCGTTCATCAGCTTCGTCCGCCTACCGGACGGAGACTGGATCGAGCTGTCGCAGCGAGCCTCGCTGACCGGACCCCTGCCCGACGTGTAGGGCAGGCACAACGTCCCCGGTAGTCGCGGCCTAGGACGCGAGATGGGCGAACCGGTCTCGAAGTTCGCGCTTCAGGATCTTGTTCGAACCGGTCTTGGGGATCTCGTCCATGAACTCGATCAGCCGCGGAACCTTGTAGCCGGCCAGGTGTTCACGGGCGTACGCCTGAACCGCCTCGTTATCGAGTCCTGCACCCTCGCGCTGGACGATGATTGCGAGCACGGTCTCTCCCCAGTCCTCTGAGAGCACACCGATGACAGCCACCTCGTAGATGTCGGGATGGTGCTCGAGGGCACCCTCGACCTCGGCGGGATAGATGTTCATGCCCCCCGAAATGATCATGTCCTTCTTGCGATCACAGATGAAGAGGTATCCCTCGTCGTCGCGGTATGCGATGTCGCCGACGGTGTGCCAGCCATCACGATCGTCGGCGGCGTACTTCTCGGCGGCCTTGTAGTAGGTGTCGAACACCGAGGACGCCCGAACAAACAGCTCTCCGGGTTCGCCCACCCCGCTGACCTCATCACCGTTCTCGTCGAACAACTTGACCTCGACCAGGGGTGCCGGTTTGCCACACGAACCGGGCTTGCGTATCTGGTCCTCGGGGGCGAGCACGGTGTTGATCCCCATCTCGGTGGACCCGTAGATCTCCCACAACGACTCTGGAGGGAAGTCCGCGACGTAGGCCTCCTTCAGAGCGAAGGGCCACGGGGCAGCGTTGGCAACCATGATGCGCATACTCGACGTGTCGTACCGTGCCTTCACATCGTCGGGCAGGTTCACGACCATACGAATGGGTGTCGGCGCCGAGAAGGTGGATGAACACTCGTACTTGTCGATCAGCCGAAGCCAGTCCTCCGCATCGAACTTGTGCTGAAGGACCACCGTGTTGCCCACCGTATGGGCGATGCCGGCAAATCCGCCCGGTCCCGAGTGGTAGAGCGGGCCACAGGTGACATACACGTCGCCAGGCGCGTATCCGATCATCTGGAGGAACCCGAGGCTCTGTTCCACAGATGCGGTCTGCTGGCGGACAGCACCCTTGGGATTGCCCGTGGTGCCCGATGTGTAGATCATCGTGCCAGAGGTCGACTGGTCTCGCTCGGGACTCGACTCGTCTCCGAGGAAGTCGTCCTCGGAGATCTGGGATGAACCAGCGGCCACCTCACCACCGAAGATGACCACCGCCTCGGCCTTCTCGAACTCGCCGGAGATGCGGCTCAACATCTCGGCAAACTCGGTGTCTGCCCAGATCACGACAGCGTCGCTGTTGTTGATGACGTAGACGGACTCCTCGTCGGTCAGCCGGTAGTTGAGCGGAACCGATATCAGGCCGGCCTTGCGAGCCGCGTGACTGAAGGCCAAGACTTCGAGAGAGTTCTGACCCATCCACATCGCCTTGTCGCCCGGATCGACGCCGAGCGCCAACAGCCCATTGGCTATGCGGTTCGTGTACCGATCGAGTTCGGCAAACGTCGCCTGCCGCGGCTCCTCGCCTGGCCGGTCGTCGATGATGGCGATCTTGTCCGGGCCAGCTTGAGCGTGAGCCGTGATGAGGTCGATTGTGACTTCGGTCATGGGCAACAGTCTGACCCAGACACAGGCAAAGGACCCAACCGCCGTTCTCGGCTGCTGGTGTCATCGACTTGTTCACGCCGGATTCAGGTGTATCTCCGTCGCCTTGACCGATGCCCAGATCTCGGTGCCCTGAATCAACCCCATCGATTCGCGGGCACCGGGTGTGATGTCGACGCTCAGTGGAACGGGTCGATCGAGGGTGACGCGGGTGATCTCGCCCAGTGGCTCGATGGTCGCAATACTCGTCTGCCACGCATTGCGGGGACTGCCGTGCGGCTGCTGGGTGTGGAGGGCGATGGCGTTGGGAGCGATTGTGATCAGCACCCTCCCGGCCGTGTGGGTGTTTGCGCTCTGGAGCTTCTGCGGGTGGTCGTCGAGAGTCAGTGTTCCCGCGGCATTGCTCCCTGTGAGGAGGTTCAAGCCGGCGAGAGCTGCGACGTAGGGGGTTGCAGGTCGACGTCGAATGTCGTCTGGGGTACCGGTCTGAGAGATACGACCGTCTTCGAGGATGTGAACCTGATCGGCGAGCAGGAAGGCGTCGGCAGGGTCGTGGGTGATCATCAGCCGCGGTCCCGCGAAGTCCTCCAGATGGGAAGCCAGGGTCTGTCGCAGGCGGGTCCGCGTCGCGATGTCCAGCGCGGCCAGGGGCTCGTCGAGCAACAGCAGATCGGGAGCGGTGGCCAACGCCCTGGCGAGTGCCACCCTCTGAGCCTGGCCACCCGACAGCTGATCGGGATGACGGTGAGCGAGTTCGCCGAGGTCGAGGGCGTCGATCCACTTGTGAGCAATCGCTCTTGCCTCCCTGCGCCTACGCCCCGAAGCGGCCGGACCAAATGCGATGTTGTCGATGACGTCGAGATGGTCGAACAGCAGGTATCGCTGGAACACGACACCAACTCGGCGGTTCTCCGAAGGTTCGTAGATCCCGGCCTGCGCATCGTCGAGAACGCGGCCATCGAGTTCGATGCGGCCCGCGTCGATAGCGATGATGCCTGCGAGGGCATCGACGGTTGTCGATTTGCCAGACCCGTTGGGCCCCAACAGAGCCGCTGTAGAACCGGGCCTGATGCTCAGGTTGATGTCGAGGTTGAAACCCTCGCTTCGACGCACGACAAGATTCGCGACAAGGCCCTGGCCAGAAGTCATGTTCGCGCCCACCATCTGTCTCGCAGGCCGATCAGAACGGTCAACGACACCGCAACAAGAACCAGGCTGATCGCAACCGCTGCATCACGGTTCGACTCGAGGGCGACAAAGACGGCCAGGGGCAGGGTCTGTGTGCGGCCCTGCAGATTGCCGGCGAACGTCACGGTCGCTCCGAACTCGCCCAACGCACGGGCCCATGTCAGCACCGCCCCGGCGACGAGCGAAGGTGCGATCATCGGGAGGGTGACCCGGCGAAAGACCGTCAGACGCGAGGCTCCAAGCGTCGCTGCTGCGCGTTCGAAATGTGGATCGAGACCACTCAACGCACCCTCGACGGTGATGACAAGAAAGGGCATCGCCACGAACGTGTTGGCCAACACGGCACCCCAAATCGAGAAGGGAAGCAGTAGCCCAGTCGCCTCGTTCAGCGGCTCACCCACCAGGCCCCGGCGGCCGAACGCGAACAGCAGGGCTGCGCCCCCGACAACGGGTGGCAGGACCATCGGAAGGGTCACCACCGCACGCACGACGTTTCGGCCCGGGAACTCGACCCGGGCGAGCAGCCACGCAAGGGGCACACCGAGGACGAGAGAGATGGCGGTGGCGAGCAGCGAAGTGACGAGCGAGAGGCGCAGTGCATCGGCGACAACGTCGGAGGTGATCAACTCGGTCAGATCACCCCAGGGTGTACGGGTGGCGAGGCCGAGCAGGGGGACTACGAACAGAGCCACCCCGATGATTCCGAGGACGACGAGCGGCCAGGGGGCGCTCTCTCGAACACGTCTGGGACCTGTCGATTCGTTCACGGCAGACCAAACCCGTGACCGTCGAGGATCACCCGACCCGCTTCCGAGAGCACGAACTCGATGAACAACGCCGCCCCCGCTGGATTTGGCGCCCCCTCGAGCTGGGCGATCGGATAGATGGTCGAGAGGTTGTACTCGTCGGGGATATCGATGCCCTCCACGAGGTCGCCGGCCGAGATCACGTCGGTCCTGTAGACCATCCCCACGTCGAGTTCACCAGCACCGATCTTGGTCAACAGGGCCCGAACGTCTGGTTCGTTGGTATCGGGTGAAGGTTCGACGCCGGCCCTGGCCAGCACCCCTCGGGCGAGAAAGCCACATGGCACTTGTTCTGCGCACAACCCGACCAATAGGTCACTCGATGCGAGGTCGCCCAGCGAACTCACACCCGCCGGATTGCCAGCGGGTACCGCCAGCTGAAGCCCGTTGACGACGAGGGGCCTCGGTTGGCCGGCCACTTCCCCCTCGATGACCAGAGTCCCCATGTTCGACTCGTCCGCCGAAACGAACACATCGGCCGGAGCACCTCCGAGGATCTGTTCGCGCAACGACGAGCTTCCCGCGATATTGATCTGCACGTCGGTGCCCGGATGAGCGTTCTCGAACGCAACCTCGATCTCGGCGAACGCGTCGGTCATGGACGATGCGGCGAACACCAGAACAGCGCTCTTGTCATCAGCGGTAGTGCCAGAACAGGCGGGCGTCGCGACCAACACCACTCCTGCCATCACCGTCGCGAACCGCTTCATCGATCATGATCCTCCGACTGAGGCAAATGGTCTCATCGAGACCATTCAAAGGATAGCGTTATATAGTCGCATCGCTACTAGCCATGCAATCACGAGACTGTCGATGGACCAAACGAACCAATCCACCAACAGACGAATCGAACTGTCGCCAACAGAATGGGTGGTGCTCGGGCTCCTGGCCGAGGGCCCAGCACACGGGTTTGCCGTCGCGAAAGAACTGCGGGCCGGGACAGATCTCGGCCGGATCATGACCGTTCATCGACCTCTGGTGTACCGGGCACTCGACCGTCTCGTCGCCGCCGAGCTCGTCGAGCACCACCACACCGAACCCGGAGATGCCGGGCCGAACCGAACCCTGCATCGACCGACGCGGCGGGGGCGAGGCGCTGTGAACCGCTGGCTCGACCGGCCGGTTGGACACATCCGCGAACTTCGGATCGAGTTCCTGCTGAAGCTGCGGTTGAACGAACGGCGGTCGCGCGACTCGACGAAGCTGATAACAAAACAACGCCGTGTCCTCGAGGACACGATGGCCCGGCTGACCTGTGACCCTGGGACCGATGTCGTCGATCTCTGGAGAAGCCACAACGCCCGGGCGGCGAAGTCGTTCCTCGACGACCTGAACCGATCCCATCACTGAGTCGACCCGAGGCCAACCGGAAGCGAACGCAAGGTCAGGTTCGTAACGAACCGAACGCCCTGTCGGCTATGTCGAGGGTGGTCGCGATGTCGTCGTCGGTGTGTGCCACCGACACGAAGTTGTTGTGGTAGCTGAGCAGATAGGCACCTCCCTGTACACACGCCTTGATCCACCTGGAGTGCTGAGCGAAGGCCTCACGGCGCGCAAGGGACGGGTCTGCGATGCGGTAGTAGGGCATCGCCGGCGAACCGCTGACCACCAGGTCGAAACCGTGGGCGTTCGCCAGATCGACGAGCCCTGCGCTGAGTCGCCGACCAACATCGGTCATGACATCGGTGGCGCCGATGACCAGCAGCTCACGAAGTGTCGCCACAGCAGCGGCCATTGGAACCGCACTGAAGAACTGGGTTCCGGTATAGAACACGTCCATAGCCGCCTGGCGCATGGAATCGGTACCGGTCAGGGCGGCAATCGGATGTCCGTTACCAAGTGCCTTGCCGAAACACACGAGGTCGGGGCTGAAGCCATAGTGTGCGTGCGAGCCGGCCAGGTCCAGCCGGAAACCGGCTCGAACATCGTCGACGATGATCGCCACGCCTGCGGCCCGGCAGGCAGTTTCGACCTCGGCCCAATAACCATCGGCAGGCTGCTCGTTGTCGGCGAGGACCGGGTGGTGGTAGGGCGATGAGATGAAACATGCAACATCGTGATCGGCGATCGCCTGCTTCAGAGCGGCAGCGTCGTTCCACGCGATCGAGATGACCTGATCGCGCTCGCCGGCTGCGACGCCGGGCCGATCGGGCTCCTGCATCCAACCGGAGGTTCCGTGATATCCGCCATCGATCTTCACCACCTTCGATCGGCCGGTGGCTGCTCGGGCGACCATGACGGCGAGGTTGGTGCTGTCTGCACCGTTCTTTCCGAACAGTGCCCAGTCGACACCGTCGACCATGTCGACCAGCTGTTCTGCCAGTTCGACGAGCACCGGTGAGGCGAGACTGACCGTGTTCCCCCTCGCCGCCTGGTCGGCCGCAGCCTTCTCGACAGCTGGATGTCCATAACCCAGGATCATCGGTCCATAGGCACACATCCAGTCGATGTAGGTGTTGTTGTCGATATCGGTGAAGTGAGATCCGAACGCCGTGTCGAAGAAGATCGGGGCACCGACCCCAACCGGCCCGGCGTAGTGGCCGTAGATGCCGTTCGGGATCACCTGTCGGGCTCGTTCGTAGAGTTCACGACTGTTCTGCGTAGTCATACCTCCGACAATGCCACAGGCACACCCGCACAATTCAAGGGCGACGAGAGCTTGTGCCGTTACCTTGCTCCGT
The DNA here is from genome assembly GCA_024228575.1 of Actinomycetes bacterium. Lineage (GTDB taxonomy): Bacteria > Actinomycetota > Acidimicrobiia > Acidimicrobiales > Poriferisodalaceae > JAAETH01. The sequence goes on along the minus strand of JAAETH010000250.1, from coordinate 10,635 downwards.
CGAACATGTCGTTGAATCCGGCGGGGGCGTAGGGGCCGACCACAATCAACTCGAGCGCCCCGATGCCTTGGCGCTGTCCGTCGGCCACCTTCACGACCTGCTGGACGTGAAGGTTCTCCGGTGCAAGTGGATTGAGCTCGTCGGGATCGAAACTCTCGCCCCCGATCTCGAGTTCGCCCTTCCACATGCCCTGCCCCCAGGTTGGATGGCCGTAGCCGAGACCCTTGAACTGAAAGCGGAGTTGGGGCTCCATCGTTATGGTTCGGACACCACCGCTCATGTCGATCAGATCGAGCTCGGCGCGGCTCACCCATCGTGTGCCGGGTTGGAACTCGAGCCGGTGCACGGCGGTGGCCATGCGGGTGGTGACGTCGTCGAGTTCGCCGGGAATGTCGGCTGGGGATGAATACATCGGCGAGGTCAACCCCTCGCGGACCAATACCTCGCCATTGGGACCATCGAAGAACACAGCATGGCTGACGTGGTCGTCCCATTGCAGCGGGGCCCACAGGAAGAAGGCGGAGCGCGGCCCTCCGGGTGCACCCATGGGAACGCGTTCACCCACCCCACGAACCCCCCACGATCGGTCCTTGGTCCCCCGCCAACTCGTTTCGTCGACCACGTACTCGCCGTCGGGATGGCTCACGGTTCCCGACCACCGCCCGAACTGGGCGAAGCGGGTTGCATCCATGACGCGACGTTGGCGATGCCACAGGACCTGGCGAGCCTCCTGGATTGCCGAGGTGCGGGCGGTGAAGGTGAGGTCGCACCCGACACCACTCTTGTTGTCATCGAGAACGACCCGGATGCGCCGCAGGGGCTCCTCGATCTCGATGCGAAACGGGCCCACACACATGTCGGTGCGTTCCTGAGGTGCGCGCCTGGAGCCATAGAAGCAGTGCTGGCGACCACCCGCCTCGATGGTGCTGAAGTGGCAATCGAGGATGCCGCGATGGGGGTACACGGCCATTCCCAGGCCGAAGTAGCGCGTGCCATCTTCGCTGTAGCCGTTGAACCAGGTTCGGTCGTAGAAGTTCGGATCAGAGGTCGCGGGATGGGCGATGGGTTCGGGGGTCTGGTGAATCGGATAGTCGTCCAACTTGTTGAGCATGTTTCCCCAGTTCGCAACCGATCGGCACTTCGGCTCGCGTCGGATGAACCCTAGCTCGGGCCCTCTGACCCGGTCCCAAGAGGGGGCTGGCGAAGACGCGAACGGACGTATTTCGCTGCAGATCGATAGTGGCTCGGTCCGGCTGCTTCAGCCCATCGACCGGTTGTCCAATGGTTGTTTGCCCCCGCCATCGGGCCACCGTAGAGATCTCGCTGCGAACAGCTCTCGATGAGGTTGACGAGATCGCCGTGTGCGAGTACGAGCATGGCACGAGCCTGGTCCCATCCGACGTCGACTTGCTCGAGGCGGACGTCGGCGTTGTATCGCTTCAGGTCGTTCCACTTGTACCCCTCGGCTGGGAAGAACACCTCCTTGCCCGCAAGGCCGTCCTCGTACCAACCGAGGAACAGATCGATCCAATGAGCCCGGTGCGCAACAACATCCTTGATGCATGTGTCGTCGGGGTCCTTCGCCAGCGACATCGCTGAACCGACTTGCTCGAGCGTCTTCTCGAGTTTTGCGAACTCTTTGTGAGAAACCAGCAGCAGCTGGTCCTTCGTCGTCGCTGGCATCTCCGGCTACCCCTCCTCGATGAGGTACCAGTCCGGCTTTCCCATCGCCCAGTACTCGCCCCAGATCCCTCCACCACCGGCAACCTCGACCACAGAACCTGTGATGAACTCGCCACTCGGAGCGCTCAGGTAGACGGCGGCCTGGGCGATGTCGTGCACGTCTCCCAGCCGTCGCTGAGGGTTGTGATCGAAGCTGGGTACGGCCTCTGGCGGGTAGTTGAGCAGACCTTCGCTGCTCACCACACCGATGGAGATGGCGTTGGCACGAATGCCGTGTGGCGCCCATTCGAGAGCGAGGCTCTTCGTGAGTTGGATCTGTCCTGCACGAGCGGCGTTTGTGTGTGGGATGCCGACCGAACCCCGCCCGGTCAGGGTCGACATGTTCACCACCGACCGATCGGGCACCGTGCCCAGCGGCCGAGACTCGCCACCGTCGTCGGCAATCCACCGCCGTCCGGCCTCTTGCATCATGTACCAGGTGCCGTACAGGTTGGTCTCGACGACGGCCGCCCACCCCTTGGGACTGATGTCGAGAGCCGACGATGCAAACTGCCCACCAGCGTTGTTGACCAGGACATCGAGACCGCCCTGGCGTTCCCAGACAGCGTCCATCAAGGTCGAGACCTGCTCTGGGTCGCGGATCGTCATCTGCATCGACCAGCACTCGACGCCCACCGAGCCCAGCTTCGCCTCGACGTCCGCCAGCTTCTCGGCGTCTCGTCCACACGTCACAACGGTTGCGCCGAGTCGCCCGAACAAGGCCGCGGTGGCGAATCCGATTCCGCCGGCCGCACCCGAAACGAGCACGGTCTTCTCGTCGAACAGGTCGTCGCGAAATACCGTCGGCAGTGTGATGAGCTGCTCGAAGGTGTGGCTCTTGTAGGCGTCGTCCATCGTTCCCCCTCGATCGTCTGCGGCAGAACGATCGGTGGATCGTGTCAGCCCCCGAAACCGTAGTCCCGAGCACGGGGTCCGCGGCCATCTGGTCCCGACAGGACCTCGGGGCAATCGCAACTGTAGATTCGAGCCGGTGAGCGCTGTATTCAACTCCACGGGTCACCACCTCGAACTTCCCGAGATCGTCTCGAGCGAAGGTGTCTACGTGTTCGACGGAGGTGGCAATCGGTACATGGATCTGGGGTCGGGTGTGTGGTGTACATCGTTGGGCCACCACAACCGCAGGATCAACGATGCGATCGTGACCCAGATGGACGTGCTCACACACGCCGGGTTCTGCTACTCGAACCCGATCGTCGAGGAGGCCGCTACCGCCGTCCTATCGATCTGTGGGCTCGGTGACGGCGCCGTCGTCTTCCTCTGTTCGGGGAGCGAGGGAATCGACTACGCGAGACAGGCGTCCAGGAAGATCACCGGCCGCACACTGTCACTAACGTTCCACGACGCCTACCTCGGCTCGTTCAGCTCGGTCATCGACCGAAGCAGCGGGTGGTCCTCTTTCGACTGGGAAAGGTGCGGTCGGTGTCCGGGCGGCACTCGGCTGGCAGAGTGCGATCACCTCGATGAGATCCCCGACGGTGTTTCTGAGTTCCTGTTCGAACCCGGGAGCTCGGCGGGACAGGTCCGCTTTGCGCCGGTCCAGTTGGTCCGAAGGGTCGTCGACCGCGTCAGGGCGAACGGCGGCAAGATCATCGCCAACGAGGTGACAACGGGCATCGGCAGGACCGGTTCGTGGTTCGGGTTCGATCACTACGGCATCACCCCTGACCTGATCGTGATCGGTAAGGGAATCGGCAATGGCTATCCCGTCAGTGCGGTGGTGATGAATCGCCAAACCGCCGACGAGCTCGCCGGCACCGACTTCAAGTACATGCAGTCGCACCAGAACGATCCCTTGGGCGCGGCCGTGGTCAAGGCGGTCATCGCCACCATCGAGGACGAGTCCCTCATCGAACGATCCGCGGCCAACGGCGCAGCTTGTCTCGAAGCTCTCGAACACCTGGTCTCACATCGGGCGGTGGTCGCCGTACGTGGCCGCGGCTCGATGTTCGCCGTGGATCTGGCCGATGAGGCGACATGCAAACGGGTCTTTCGAGAACTGCTCGATCACGGTTTCATCGTCTGCCCACGGGGCGCCACGCTGCGCATCGACCCTCCGCTGATCACCAGCCGTGAGGAACTGCGCTCCTTCGCAGAAACACTCGACGGCATCCTGGCGATGGCCTGATCCGACCCGGCTAGCGGAGGAGAAGCTCCAGGCAAGCCCTCGTAGCGGCGGTCTCGTGTTCGTTGTCGCCGGTGATACCAATCCTGAAGTCGGTGACCCCCGCCTCGACATAGTGGTTCAGGCCTTCAGCGATCTCGTCTTCGGAGCCAAGCAGGGTCAGGTCGGCCGGCGACGCGACACCCTCGATGTCGAGCATCGCCCGGTAGGACGGCAGCTCGGAATACATCCTGCTCTGTTCGCGGCCAGCCGCCCGTCGCTTGTCGACTTCATCGGTCACCCCGACGGTCACCAGCGCCACTATCCGAGGAGCCGGACGACCCGCCGCCTCAGCGGCCGCAACAATGCGAGGGCGGATGTGGGTGGCGATCGTTTTGGGCCCGCACGAGCCGAGCGAGGTTCCAGCGGTCATCGACCCGGCGAACTCGAGCATCCGCCGGCCGAGAGCCGCCAGCAGGATTGGGACCGGTGGAGCATCGATGGTCAACCAACCGCTCGAGAACAGCTCCTCACCGTCGACCGAGGTCGCGCCGGTTTCGAACAACGACACGAGCGACTCGACGAACTCGCGTGTCCTGGTGAACGGTCGGGCGAACGACTCGCCGAAGAGACCCTCGGCCACCATCTTGTGGGAGGGTCCGACACCGAGTGTGAACCGGCCCACGGTTGCGGCCTGTGCGGTCAACGCCGCGGGTCCGAGGCTCATCGGATGACGGCCGGTCAGAGGCACCACAGAGGTCCCGAACTCGGCGAGTTCTGGGAACTCGGAGGCAATCGCCGCGATTGCGACAATCGGGTCGAGTCCAAAGATCTGAGAAACCCAGAAGCTCTCAAACCCAGCCGACTGGGCCCATCCAGCATGTTCGCGCAGCGTGTCCAGGCTGCCTACGCCGGTCCCTACTCCGTAGCCCCATCCGACACCCAAGTTCCCCATACCTCGACACTAGGAGGGATGGCGGGCCGCCCATGACCCAAACATCCACGATCGATTTCCACGAGTGCCCGAACGGGACTCAGGCATCGTTGCCCCGGATACGGAGTCGGCTGCGCAAGGCGGCATCGACGACGTCGTGATGGTTGCGTACATAGTGGTTCGCAACATCGTTCGCGGGCAGGTGATCCCACGATCGTGTACCGCGCACGTGTTGGTTCGCGTGGTGAATCGCACGGCGGGCTCGCTGTGATTCCATGACCCGCTCGCGGATTGCATCGCTGTCCCAACGACGGTCGACCTCGGCAGCGAACTCGGCGACCACCTCGGCATGAGCCGGATCGTCGGCCAGGTTCGACCGTTCGAGCGGGTCGGCCTCGACGTCGTAGAGCAGGGGCGGATCGGTGTCGCAGTGGATGTACTTGAGCTTGTCGCGGCGAATCATGAACATGGGATGTGAAGTCATCTCGGCCATGTATTCGCCCGTGGTCTCGGAAACGTCGTCGGCGCCACCCGTGGCCAGGGTCCAGAGACTGCGGCCGTCGAGATCGACGGTCAGGTCCCGCCAGTCACCACCATCGGTAGCAAGGTCGAGCAACGTCGGTACCAGGTCGAGGAGCGACACGACGTTGGGCACGGCACGATTCGCCACCCCGGGGCCCGCCATCACCAGCGGAACCCGGGCCGACCGCTCGTGGAAGCTCATCTTGTACCAGAGGCCGCGGTCACCGAGCATGTCGCCGTGGTCGCCTGTGAAGATCACGACGGTCGACTCGTCCAGGCCCGTTTCCTCGAGCGTGGCGACAAGTTTCCCGAGCCAGCTATCGATGTAGCTGATGTTGGCGTAGTAGCCGTGGCGGGCACGACGCGCCTGTTCCTCGGTGAAACCCACAGTGTCGGCCTCGATGCCACTGCGGATCCGGAGACTGTGCGGATCGAGCTCGGATGGATCGATCGTTTCGGGAAGGTCGATCGAGTCGTGGTCGTAGTGGTCCCACCACTCGGGCCGCGCTACGTATGGATCGTGGGGATGGATGAACGAGGCGACCAGGAAGAAGGGGCGGTCGTCATCGTCGCGTGCCAGATCGAGAAGCTTGCGACGCGACGTGTAGCCGACCTCTTCGTCGTAGTCGATCTGATGGGTGGTGACAGCCCTGCCGGCCTCCGACAGCGGATCCATGTTGTGGTACCACTTGTCGATCCTCTCGCCGGGCCGGTCCCAGTCGGGGGTCCAAGCGAAGTCGGCGGGATATACGTCGGTGGTCAGCCGCTCTTCAAAGCCGTGCATCTGATCGGGTCCGACGAAGTGCATCTTTCCCGACAGGATGGTTCGGTGACCGACCGCCTGTAGATAGTGAGCGAGGGTAGGCACCGAAGCCGGAAACTCGGCAGCGTTGTCCCAGGCCCCGATGGCACTGACCGATCGACCGGCCATCAGGGAGAAACGCGAAGGGGCACACAACGGCGAATGGCAATAGGCGGCGTCGAATCGTGCTCCCCTCTCGGCCAGGGCATCGAGATGGGGTGTCGAAACGACCGGATGCCCATAGGTGGAGGTGAAGTGCGGCGCGAGTTGATCGGCCATGATCATGACGACATTCGGGCGGCTCATGGCGAGCACACTAGGACGCCCCTGAACGACCGCTCAACCAGGACTCTCGAGCATCACGATCAGGAGAGGACACGTTCCTGCCACCCCGTGGTCGCCCAGAGCCGGCGATCCCTGTCGATGATCATCACCTCAACTCCGTCGATGCCAGAGGCGAACTCGATCGCGTCGGTGGGGGCCATCACCCCGGCCACCGTCGCAAACACGTCTGCGGTCATGGCGTCGCCGGCCAGCACACTTATCGACGCAATCTCGTCGACAGGCCAGCCGGTCCTCGGATCGAGCACATGGCCAAACCACCGCCCGGCGACTCGAAAACCTCGCCGAGCAATGCCGCTGGTCGCCAGAGCCGCGTCGGTCAGCTCCACGACCATCAGCGGGGGTTCGTTGTCGTAGGGCCGATGGGGGTTCTCGATGCCCGCACGTACCACCCCCGAGCCACGATGTGCCATGTCGCCACCCGCATTCACACAAACCCACGCCACACCGGCCATTGGAGCAAAGCCGAGTGCCCGATCGACGATGTAACCCTTCGCAATCGCGTTGAAGTTCAGACCCGAACAGTCACCTTCTGCCACCGGCACGCCATCGACCATCGAGTAGCGCGGCCTCTGAATCGACGCCGCCAGGTGGGCCAGATCCGATTCTTGGGGAGGTGTTCCAAGAGCCTCGGCCCGATGCCAGAGCGACGTCAGCTCGCCGATCAGGGGGTTGAAGCCACCATCCGAACGAGCTTGCCAGTCCAAGACCCTGCCCAGGAGCTCAGCGAACTCCGGCGAGGGAACGAACTCATCGCCGCGTCGCCATCGGCACAGTTCGCTGTCGTCGTCGTAGGCACTGAACACACCCTCCAGTCGCGTGATCTCGGCCACCATGACCTCATCAACGCGATCTGCCAGGGCCTGATCGTCTGCCACAACACGCACATCGATGACAGTGCCCAACAGTCCGTGGTGTTCGAAGCGGAACGGCGAACGGTCGATCATGAACACACCTTCGCCATGGTTGACAAGTCTGACAGCCTCGAGCCGTGCCGCAGGCCGCGGCCGGGTCCTCCTGGTACGCCGACCAGCCTTCATCGATTGGCTCACCTCCGGTTGGGGTGATAGTTCAGAGCTGTGATCGATGAATCCGACCTCCAGGAAATCCTCGCCTCGGTGCGGCGGTTCGTACGCGAACGGGTTGTGCCCCTCGAACAGGAGATCGACGAAACCGACGCGATCCCCGAGGCGATCCGCCAGACGGCAAAGGACATGGGCCTGTTCGGCTTCGCCTTGCCCGAAGAGCATGGCGGGCTCGGCCTGAACATGGAACAAGAGACACGCCTGGTGATGGAACTCGGCTACACGTCGCCTGCGGTTCGATCGATGTTCGGCACCAACAACGGCATCGCCGGTCACGTTCTCATGCTCGGTGGTGATGACGAGCAGAAGGCCGAATGGCTTCCGCGGATCGCTTCGGGTGAGGCGGTCGCGAGCTTCGCGCTCACCGAACCAGAGGCGGGTTCCGATCCCGCCGACCTCACCAGCACCGCCACTCAGGACGGTGACGAGTGGGTCCTCAACGGCACCAAGCGCTACATCACCAACGCCCCGCTGGCCGACGTCTTCCTCGTGTTCGCCCGCACCGACCCCACCGCCAAGGGAGCCAAAGGGATCTCCTGTTTCATCGTGCCCCGCGATACTGCGGGCGTCGAGGTCGGCCCGAAGGATCAGAAGATGGGCCAGTTCGGCGCGTGGACCGCCGACGTCTACCTCAACGACGCGCGGGTCCCGGCATCGTCGCTGGTCGGCGGTGATGCCGGTCTTCATCGCGGCTACTACACCGCAATGGGTTGTCTCGCACACGGCCGGGTACATATTGCCGCGATGTGTGTAGGGCTGGCCGGACGCCTCGTCGACGAATCGGTGACCTATGCCAAGGAGCGCATGCAGGGGGGCAAGCCCATTGCCGGTTTTCAACTTGTGCAAGGCCTGATCGCCGACAGCCAGACCGACTACCTCGCTGGCCGCAGCATCGTGCTCGAAGTGGCCCGATCGTTCGACGCGGGTACCGATCAGAAGCTCGGACCTTCGTGTGCCAAATATTTTGCCAGCGAGATGGTCAGCCGGGTGGCAGACAACGCCGTCCAGGTTCACGGCGGTGCCGGATACATGCGAGGTGTCCCGGTCGAGCGTATGTATCGCGACGCTCGCCTGTTCCGCATCTATGAAGGCACGAGCCAGATCCAGCAGGTCATCATCGCCCGCCAGCTCCTCGGCGACGCTGCTCGGGCCTAGGTCGGCAACTGTGAAGCGCCTGTCCATGAACCCCCACAGAGCGACCCGACCATAACCAAGGGCAGCGAATGACCGACTTCGAACAGGTTGCCCGCCAGGCGCTGGCGTCGTGGAACATCTCAGCCGATGCCGAGGTCACGTTGATCAAACAACGCGAGAACGCTGTGTTCTCGGTCGGATCCGATAGCGACAGATACGCATTGCGCGTTCATCGCCGTGGTTATCACTCGGACGCTGCACTGCGATCCGAGCTCGAGTGGTCGTCTGCGCTGAACGACGCCGCCGTTCGCACACCGCGTGCCATTCCCACCGTCGATGGGAAACTGTTCGCCAAGCTCGACTCCAACGATGGAGGCGATTCACACCAGGTCGATCTGCTCGAGTGGTTCGATGGTGAACCGATCGGCTCGGCCGAGGAGGGACTCGCGGACGGCGCCGAAGCTGCCGAGGTTTTCAGCCTGGTCGGCGAACTCATGGCGCGGACACACAACCACGCAGCGACCTGGGCACTTCCGACAGGATTCGAACGACATGTCTGGGACGAGGACGGCATCCTCGGCGACCAGCCGCTGTGGGGTCGATATCAAGATCTGGCAGCGCTGAACGCCGCTCAGCGTTCCCGCATCGGCGCGGCGGTGACCAAGGCGGCTGCCGACCTTGCCGATTTCGGCAAGACCCCCGACCGCTACGGCCTCATTCACGCCGACCTCATTCCCGACAATCTTCTTCGAAGCGACGACGGCATCTGCCTGATCGACTTCGACGACGGAGGTTTCGGATGGTTCATGTTCGATATCGCCACGACCCTCTTCATCCACCTCGGCAAGGACTACTTCGATGACGCCCTCAACGGCCTCCTCGGCGGATACTCCAACCACCGCGAACTCGCCGACGAACACCTCGCCCAACTTCCGCTGTTCCTCTTCATGCGCGGATTGACCTACCTCGGATGGGTACACACTCGTCGCGACACCGAGACGGCGGTCGCGATGACGCCGGCCGTTGTTGCAGGGGTCGATATGATCATCACCTCCTACCTCGAGGGCTGACCGATGAGCGAGGCAGAAAACCCACCACCACCGCTGAATCTCGCCGGCACACACATCAACCTCGACAACTTCGGGTCAGACTCGACCGAGCAGGCACTCATCGAACGCCGGGCGCGACACCTCGGCCTCAACATGCTCTTTTACAGCGATCCCGTTCAGCTCGTTCGTGGCGACGGAGTCTGGCTGTTCGACGCCGAAGGCAAGCGATATCTCGACTGCTACAACAACGTGCCCTCCGTCGGCCACACAAACCCCAGGGTCGTCGAAGCGATGGCTGCGCAGGCGGCGATACTCAACGTCCACACGCGCTACCTGCACGAAGCCATCGTCGACTACGCAGACCGACTCACCCAGACACTTCCCGACGGACTCGACGTGTGTGTCTTCGTCAACAGCGGCACCGAGGCAAACGAGCTTGCGATGCGAATCGCACGATCGGTCAGCCGCAACAACGGCACCGTCGTGATGGAGAACAGCTACCACGGCAACTCGACGTTGATCAACGAGCTCTCGATGATGGCCCAGCCCCGGGGTGCACGCGCCGATCATGTCGTGGCCGTCGATCCGCCAGATCGATACTGCGGTGCCCTCGGCCCAGATGGCGACTACGCCGCCCTCGTCGGCCCGGCACTCACCGAACTCGACAGCAGAGGCCAGGGTGTGGCCGCCTTCCTGTGCGACGGCATCTTCGACTCACATGGTGGTCTCGAGGCACCCGAGCACTACTTCCGCGATGCCTACGCTCTGACGCGTGCCGCCGGAGGGTTGTGCATCGCCGACGAGGTGCAACCGGGCTTCGCGCGGACGGGGCCGATGTGGGGTTTCTTGCACGATGACGTTGTCCCCGACATCGTCACGTTCGGCAAGCCGGCAGGCAACGGGTTCCCGCTGGCGGGCATCAT
>JAAETH010000249.1 GCA_024228575.1 Actinomycetes bacterium | reverse complement strand
CGCACAGGTTCGACTGGGTGCCCGAGCTGCAGTACATGGCCGCATCGGCACCCAACATCTCGGCGAGGGTGTTCTCGAGGCGATTGATGGTGGGGTCCTCGCCGTAGACGTCGTCTCCGACGACAGCGGAGGCCATCGCTTCGCGCATGGCAACCGACGGCACCGTGACCGTGTCGCTGCGCAGGTCGATGGGTAGCGGTCCCCCGCTGGCCTCAGTCATCGTCCTGCACCACCTGATCGGCGGCGAACCCTGCTGTTCGGCGGTATGAAGCCACAATTCCCTCTCGTTCGCACTCGTCGAATTCGCCCTCGATGCACTCGGGTGCACGTTCGCGGGCGATGTCGAACTCGTTCCCAGGGCCAGAGCGACGATTCGTCTTCACGAATGCTGCTGCGGCCGATCTCCGCTCGGCATCGTAGGCCATCGGCTCGGCGGGTGGTCATCTCACGAAACCGGCGAATCTCCGGTCTCGCCTCCGAACGTGCTGCCTCGCGAAGCCTCGTATGCCCTGACGACCGACTGAGCCGATGCCACTCCGAGCAGACGATCGTTCCAATCGACGATGGGCAACATCACGACGCCGCTCTCGAACTGTGCCATGCCGTCGGCGAGACTGTGGTCGGGATACCCGACCGGATACTCATCGTCCATCACGTCGATGAGCTGCTTCGAGCCGCCGGTCCCGGCCTCCTCCAGATCGTCCAGCCAGACCACACCCTTGAACGACCGATCGGGTGCCACAACCAGGGCGAAGTCCTCACGACTCTCCTTCATGAGGCGGACAGCGTCGGCTGTGGTGCGAGTGCGAAACATCGACAGATACTTCGCCTCGGCGGCACGAGCGAGCGGGATTACCGACATCTCCTGTTCGTCTGGTTTGTCCTCGATGTGGACGTGGCGACGCCGGATCTTCTCCATATAGATCGAGTTCGGATTGACCGCCGTGTACACAACCGTCGAGGCAGCACAAGCCAGCATCAGGGGCATGATGAGGCCGAAGTCAGATGTCATCTCGAAGACGATGAAGATCGAGGACATCGGTGCCTGGGCCGCGGCGGCGAACACTGCGGCCATGCCAACGACCGCGTATGCACCCGCAGGCGCAGACGAGTCTGGGAAGAGCTCGGTGATGATGTCGCCGAATGTGGCGCCCAGGAGCGCACCGATCAACAGGCTGGGTGAGAAGACGCCACCCGATCCACCGGACCCGAGGGTGAACGATGTGGCCAGTATCTTGCCGAGGATCAACAACAACAGGGTCGCGGTTGCGAACTCCCCTGCCAGGGCCTTGTCGATGCCTTCGAGGCCTGCGCCCAGCAGGTCGACCGATGCGATGCCGATGCCGCCCACGACCAGGGCACCTACAACAGGGCGCAGCTCGGGCCTGATCGGCGACTCCTCGAACCAGTCCTCGATGATGTAGAGAATCCTCACAAAGACCAGTGCAACAACTGCGGCGGCAATGCCGAGCAGGCCGTAGAACACAAGCTCGATGGGTTCCTCGAGCCGGTAGACCTCAGAAGTGAGCACCGGGTCGTCGCTGACGAGCACCCGCCACACGGCGTTGGCGGTGACCGCGGAGATGACAACCGTCGAGAATCCTCTGGCCGTGAAACTCCGCAAGATCACCTCCAGCGCGAAGAAGACCCCGGCCAGGGGTGCGTTGAAGATCGCGGCGATACCTGCGGCTGCACCCGCAGCCACGTAGGTTCGACGACGGCGATCGGACATCTTGAACGGGCGGGTGATTATCGACCCGATGGCCGACCCGATCTGGACGATGGGACCCTCTCGACCGGCCGAACCACCAGAACTGATCGTGATAGCCGACGCCACCGCTTTTACCACCGGCACCCGGGCCCTGATGCGGCCACTCCTGATCGCAACTGCCTCGATGACCTCGGGAACACCGTGACCCTTGGCCTCGCTGGCCCAGCGGGTGACCATCGGGCCGACCAACAAGGCGCCGATGACGAGGGCTGGCACGACCGATGCACGTCCCAGACCTTCGACCGATTCGTTCAGGCGCCCGAAGACGTCGTGAACCAACAGATCGATCAGGTGGTGGAACCCGACGGCGGAGAGACCTCCGCCGATTCCTACGAGCACGGCCAGGACCGCGAACAACTGGTTCTCGCTCAACCGGATCGGGCGCCCCATGAGTGTCAACGGAGCCGTTCGGGATACCTCGAACACCTTGCTCCGCTGATTCTCGTTGCGATCGCGCGCCACTTACCGTCCCCGTTGCCTCGCCATCGAGCACGGTACATGAATCTGGGTACCTGGTCCCCACTGTGTGTTCCAGAACAACGAGTGCCAGTCACCGTAGGAGGCCGCTCCAACACCCATGGTGAGAGCTCCCGCCACGAAACACGGTGACCCAGCGGTCGCGCTCAGGTGAGTTCGTCGCGGAGCACGTTGATGTCGTGGGGGTGCGACTCGCGCAGGCCCGCGCCGGTGACCCGGGTCAGCCGGGTGCGATAACGCAGATCGTCGAGATCGGCTGCGCCCGCGTAGCCCATTCCCGAACGCAGCCCTCCGACGAGCTGTGAAACCAGATCGGCGAGGCGACCGGCGTACCGGACGCGACCTTCGACACCCTCGGCCACGTGTTTGCCCGGTGTCTGACCCGTGCCATATCGGTCGGCGGCCCGCCCCTTCATCGCCCCGGCAGATCCCATGCCTCGATATGTCTTCCACATGGCGCCCTCGACCAGCTCAAGATCGCCGGGGGCCTCGTCGACACCGGCGAACATGTTGCCGAGCATGACGGCATCGGCGCCCGCCACAAATGCTTTCACGATGTCGCCCGAGTTGACGACTCCGCCGTCGGCGATGATTGGTACGCCGAGCTCGCGCCCGACCTGGACACACTCGAAGATGGCACTCATCTGCGGCATCCCTGCCCCAGCCACGATGCGGGTCGTGCAGATCGACCCCGCGCCAACACCGACCTTGACGATGTCGGCGCCTGCATCGACCAGCGCGGCAACACCGTCGCCGGTGACGACGTTGCCACCGACCACGTGAAGGTCGGGCCAGCCCTTCTTGATCGTGCGCACGGCTTCGACCACCCCCCGGGTGTGACCGTGGGCCGTGTCGATGAACACCATGTCGACACCCTTGTCGGCCAGGGCCTCGACCCGCTCGATGGTGTCGGTCACCCCTACCGCTGCCCCGACCCGAAGACGACCCTGATCGTCGAGGGCCGCATTTGGTTTCTCGATGCGTTTGTTGATGTCCTTGACCGTTATCAGCCCACCGAGGCGCCCATCGGAGTCGACCAGGGGCAGCTTCTCGATGCGGTGTCTGTGCAGGATCTCGACGGCCTCCTCGAGGGTCGTCCCCAGCGCGGCGGTGACCACCGATTCCGACGTCATGAAGTCGGCGACCAGACGATGATCGTCGTCGGAGGTGCAGAACCGCACGTCGCGGTTGGTCAGGATTCCGACCAGAAGACCTGACGGGTCACAGATCGGGACGCCGCTGATCTTGTGGCGCGACATCATCGTCTCCGCATCGGCCAGGGTGGCGGTCGGGGGCAGGCTGATCGGTCGGTGGATCATGCCGGACTGCGACAGCTTCACCCGCTCGACGTGATCGACCTGATCTTCGACGCTGAGGTTGCGATGTAGTACGCCGATTCCGCCTTCGCGCGCCAAGGCGATGGCGAGTGGTGCCTCGGTGACGGTGTCCATGGCAGCCGAGAACAACGGGATGCCCATGCCGATGCCCGCAAGGCTCGTCGAGACATCGACCTCGTCGGGCAGCACCTCGCTCCACCCGGGCACGAGCAACAGATCGTCGAAGGTGAGCGATTCGAAGCCCTCGAACAGTCTGGCGTTGTGTTGTAGTCCGTGGTCGGGCTGGCGGGTCATGTGGGCACCTCGTTGGGGACAAGCGGTGGGAGCGAACGACCGGTGCTGGGCAGACCGGTGCTGATGGGTGGAGCCGAGTCGAGGGCGAGGCGAACACCTTCGACAATCAGAGTGTGTTCGACACGATGTATGCGGTCCTCGAATGTGTCGAGTGTGTCGCCGTCGACGAAGGCGACCTGGCGCTGAACGATGACAGGGCCCGCATCGACGGCCTCATCTGGCACCCAGTGCACCATGACACCCGAACGCGAGATACGTCCGTCGACCCAGGTGTCGTAGGCGCGTTCGATGGCCCGGGTTCCGGTGAACTCGCCGGGCAGAGCCGGGTGCACGTTGACGACAGGGAACCGGTTGCACAGATCTCGACCGAGCAGGCGCATCCAACCGGCCAGGACAACAAGGTCGGGCGCGTACGACGCTATTACCGAAGCCAGAACAAGATCGTCGGCGGCGCGTTGCTCGGCTCCCTTTCCGACGTGTGAAACGACCTCGACGGTGATGTTGTGGGTATTGGCTCGGTCGATGACACCGGCCGTGCTGACGTCTGTGATGATCGCGACGATTTCCGCGTCGAGGCACCCGTCGTCGCACGCGTCGATCAGGGCCTGGCAGTTCGTTCCGTTTCCCGACGCAAGAACCACCAGTCGACCGGTCATCGCAAGCGGACCCTTTCGCCCGAACCGTCGTGTTCGACGACGCTACCGATGACCCACGAGGGTTCGTCGAGGGTGGCGACGAACGCATCGACCTTCGACGGCTCGACGACACACACCATGCCGACACCGCAGTTCAAGATCTGGTGGGCATCGTAGGTGTCGAGCTCGGCCCAATCGATCAGGAAATCGAAGATGGGGTGGCGGGGCCACGACGTGGTGTCGATCTCGGCTCCGCATCTGCCGGGCAGCACCCTTGGCAGATTGTCGACGAGCCCACCACCCGTGATGTGGGCCAGGGCATCGATCAGATCGGCATCGAGGGCCTTGCCGAGCACCCCGAAGTAGGAACGGTGCACGGCCAACAAGGCATCGGCGAAGGTCTCGCCGGCTCCCCCTGGCACGGGTTCATCGAGATCGTGCCCCTCGAGCGCCCGGCGGGCGAGGCTGTAACCATTCGTGTGTAGTCCGGAGCTGGCCAGCGCGACGAGCACATGGCCTGCAGCAATACCCGCCCTCGGCAGAAGCGACTCGCGTGCGACCGCGCCGACCATGGTTCCGGCCACATCGACCGAACCATCGGTCAACACACCGGGGACCTCTGCCGTCTCACCTCCGAGTAGCACACAACGCGCTTCGCGACAGGCTTGGGCCATGCCGTCGACGACCCGCCCGACTATCTCGGGATCGAGCTGGGCGGCCGACACGGTGTCGAGCATGAACAAGGGTCTGGCGCCCTGCACCAACACATCGTTGATGCCATGGTTGACGATGTCGGCGCCGATACCTTCCCAACGACCCGTCTGCTCGGCGAGGATCGGCTTGGTTCCCGTCGTATCGGTCGAGGCCACCAGAAGTGGCTGGTCGATATCGGCAACGGCTGCGAGATCGAACACACCTCCGAACGAGCCGAGGCCCGAGACAACAGCGTCGTTGTGTGTGCTCCTCACCGCATCGGAGATGCGATCGATCGTGGCGGCCCCGGCAGCCAACGAAACACCCGAGGCTGCGTAGGCATCCTGGGTGTCGTCGATGCCGGCAGCCGAGGCTGCTCGGCTTGGATCGTGACGCCATCCGATGTCGGATCGGGCAAACAGTCCTTGGCCAGTCATCTGGTTGACCACCTCGTAAGTGTTGTCGAGTGCAGTGCGTAGATCGGCTCCTCGGCCCGTGACCGTCAGCACTCGTCCACCGGAGCTGACGAGGGTGCCGTTGTGATCCCTGGCCGTTCCGGCATGGAAGATCGTGGTCGCAGCCCCACCAGGAACTGAAACTTCGGGAATTGCGACCCCCTTGCGAGGCGACGCCGGGTAGCCGTCGGCGGCTACTACGACACACGCGGCGCTGTCCGGCGACATCTGGACATCGAGTCCTGCCAATTCGCCCGCGGCGGCAGCGCTGAACAGTTCGAGGGCATCGGACTCGAGGAGGGGCAACAGAACCTCGGCTTCGGGGTCGCCCAGGCGGCAGTTGTACTCGACCAGCTTGGGACCCTCGGAAGTCATCATCAAGCCGGCGAACAGGACACCCACATAGGGCGAACCATCGGCCGCCATGCCATCGACGGCACGACGCAAGAACACGTCGGCAAGTTCATTCTGGGTGGCTGCGTCGATGCCGGGAACGGGGGTGAACGCACCCATGCCGCCGGTGTTCGGGCCGGTATCGCCCTCGCCCACCCTCTTGTGATCCTGCGCAGAGCCCAGGTAGACGGTGTTCGCTCCGTCACATACGGCGAACAGGCTCAGCTCCTCGCCGACCATCAGCTCTTCCAGGACGATCCTGGTGCCCGCAGAACCCATCGACCCGCCGTCGAGCATGTCGCGAATCGCCTGCTCGGCCTCGAGGCGATCTGCCGGCACAACAACACCCTTGCCCGCCGCGATGCCGTCCGCCTTGACGACAGCGACACCACCGAAGTCGTCGAGTGCGGCAATCGCAGATGCACTGTCGGAAAAGGCCGCACTTCGCGGGCTTGGAATGCCGTGATTCTCGGCAAAGATCCGCGCGAACTCCTTGGATCCCTCGAGGCGGGCGGCGGCTGCCGAAGGGCCCAACACGGCGATGCCGGCATCGCGGATCGAGTCGGCCATCCCCACGACCAGAGGAGCCTCAGGGCCCACCACCACCAGATCGATGCCATCGTCGACACACCGCTCGATGACGGCAGCATGGTCGTCGATGTCGAGGCCGATGTTCCACTCGGCGGTGCCAGCATTTCCCGGAGCGACAGCCAGCGACGTCAGTTTCGGCGACCGTGTGAGCGCAGCGGCTATGGCGTGTTCACGCCCACCACCACCAAGCAACAGGACACGCATCAGTCACCTCTCCCGAACGCCTTCTTGTCCACCGTGCGGCTCATTGGAGCACTCCGTCAAAACGTTGCTTGTTGTCGCCCAGCTGAAGCTGCACCGGAATGGGGTACGACCCCGTGAAACAGGCGTTGCAGTAGCCGTCGTCGCGACCCAACGCCTTCATCATCCGTTCGACACTGAGATAACCCAGGCTGTCGGCACCGATGTGATCAGCGGTCTCGGCGACGCTGAGATGGTGCGCTATGAGCTCCTCGTAGGTACCCATGTCGACGCCGAAGAAACACGGATGGGCGATGGGCGGGCACGTGATGCGAACGTGCACCTCGGTGGCACCGGCCTCGCGCAGCAACCGCACCAGCGGGCCACTGGTTGTGCCCCTGACTATCGAGTCGTCGATCATGATGACCCTGCGACCGTCGATGTTTTCGGGAAGGGTGTTGAACTTGAGCGCCACACCCTGGCGCCTGAGTTCATCGGTCGGCTCGATGAAGGTTCGGCCGATGTAGCGGTTCTTGACAAAACCCTCGTTGTAGACCGACCCCGACACCGCCGCATATCCGATGGCTGCGGGCATCGAGGAGTCGGGAACCGGTATGACGACGTCGGCATCGACGGGGTGTTCGCGAGCCAACTCCTCACCCAGCCGCTGCCTTGCCTTGTGGACGTTCATGCCATCCCAGTTAGCATCGGGGCGGCTGAAATAGATGTGTTCGAAGGTGCAGCGCGCACCATCGATCGCCGGCGACATCGCCTGATGTGATCGGGCGACCGGGCCCTGAAGAACCACGATCTCGCCGGGCTTGATCTCGCGAATCGACTCGCAGCCGAGGGTCCGAAGTGCGCCGGTCTCAGAAGCGACGGCATGGCCGCCCGTCGACAGCCGTCCGAGCGAAAGGGGTCTGAAACCCCACGGATCGCGAGCCGCAATAATTTTTGTCCCGCACAAGATGACGAGGCTGAATGCACCGGCCCACCGGGGCATGACCGTCGCCAGTCGGTCTTCCCATGTCGGGCCTTCCGCGGCAGCGAGCATCAGGGCCAATACCTCGGAGTCCGACGAACTCTGCAGCCCGGCGCCCCTCTCGAGCAGTTTCACCCTGAGCATGTCTGCATTGACGAGATTGCCATTGTGAGCCACGGCGAGTGGGCCATGCATGGTCTCGACCACATAGGGCTGAACATTGCGCTCGCTGTTCGATCCGGTTGTCGAATAGCGGGTGTGGCCAATCGCCATGTCGCCGACAAGAGGGTCGAGGGTGCCCGACTCGAATACCTGTGAAACCAGGCCTTGGTCCTTGTGGACCCGGATGGCACGGCCGTCGGCGACCGCGATGCCCGCCGCCTCCTGGCCCCGATGCTGCAGTGCGTACAGCCCGAAGAAGGCAAGTCGGGCAGAATCGCCTCCACTCGTCGAGACCCCGAGGACCCCGCACTCTTCTTTGGGGCTGTCGGAATCGAGTGAGGCGATCTGTGAAGTCACGGTAGCTCTCGGTCGGCGTCGAGTACCCGCTGGGCACGCACCTCTTGATCGTCGGCGACCGACCGCCTCGTCTTCGAATCGAGTAGGCCGAGAATCTTGGCCGCGCCGATCGCAGCATTGGCCGGCTCGAGTGCCACGATCGGAGCAACACCGGGTGGGGTACGCATACTGCTGAGCACATCGAGCCCGGCGAACGACATCGATTTGGGTGGGCAGGCGATGACCGGGGATACCACGTTGGCGTCGGACAACCCGCTGAGGGCGTCGCTCATGCCGGCGACGGTGATGAACACGGTTGGCACATCGTCGTCGTCGTAGTGCCGGAGCAGGCTCAAGACATGTTCTGGAACGCGGTGCGCTGAGCCGATTCGTTTGACATGGTCGACGCCGAGACCCTCGAGGTTCGATGCGATCTTGTCGACCCACTCGCCATCGCTGGGCGAACCGGCGAGGATGACGACACGTCCGGTCATGGTGTTCCCAGCTCGGCAACCATCGCCTTGATCCTGTCTCCCGCCGGCTGTGTACCCGGCACAAAGTCGAGCCCGGTGAGACGTTCGTAGAGCGCCACGTATCGCTCGCTGGCTGCATCGATCGCCTCTGCGGGCAACTCGGGTGGTGAACCTTCACCCTTGTAGCCGAGGTCCCTGAGAGCCAGCCTCACCGGCTCCTTGTCGAAGCTCTCGGGCGACAGACCCTGCTCGAGGCGCTCGACCAATGAATCGACGGCCCAAAACCGCGACGAATCGGGAGTGTGCACCTCGTCGATCAACAAGAGGGTTCCATCGGGCGCAAGACCGAACTCGTACTTGGTGTCGGCCAGCACAAATCCGGCCACCGCGGCGACTTCGGTGCCTCGAAGGAACAGCGCCATGGCAGCCTTCTGCACCTCTGCCCAGAGACCGGCCTCGACCAGGCCCGTATCGGCGACGCCCGCGACGCTGATCGGTTCGTCGTGCCCGCCCTCGGTCGCCTTCGTGGTTGGTGTGATGAGTGGTTCGGGCAATGCGCCATGCGGCTCGAGCCCGTCGGGCAGGGTGTAGCCGTACATGTCGCGTTCGCCGGCCTCGTACCGAGGCAGGATCGAGGTCGACGTGCTTCCGGTCAGGCGACCTCGCACCACAACCTCGACCGGGAGCGGATTGGCATCGACGGCGATTGTGACGTTGGGATCGGGTACCGAGATGACGTGGTTGGCCACAACATCGGCCGTGCGTTCGAACCACCAGGCCGAGAGCTGGTTCAGGACCTGGCCCTTGTGAGGAACCGAGCCGATCACACGATCGAAGGCGCTGATGCGGTCGCTGGTTATCAGGAGCCTCTTGCCCTCGCTCAGCAGGTACGTGTCGCGCACCTTGCCACGGCGATGATCGAGAAGATCGAGGGAGAGGTCCACCAAGGTTTTTGGGTGTTCCACGCAGCGATTCTAATCACATCGCTGTAACCATCAGAACAACGTCGGCAACCGGTACCCGATCGATGTCAGGAGACCGCGTCGACTCCGGCCTTGAACAGCGGGAGGCAGTTCCCTCCGGCGAACCGGCCGCGCAGCGGATCCTGGCGGTCGAACACATGGTTCTCGGGATGGGGCATCAAGCCGATGACAAGACCGCTCGGGTCGGTGATGCCCGCTATGTCGTTCATCGAACCGTTCGGGTTCGCCGGATACGCGCCGCCGGCGGGTAGGTGGTCGTCGCCGAGGTATCGCAAGGCGACTCCGTTGCGATCCTCGATGGTGTCGATGTCGCCGGCGACAAATCGTCCCTCACCATGCGCCACAGGGCAGCGGATGGGCTCGTCCAGCCCGGCGAGCCACGGTGAAGAGTTCGCACCATCGGCCTCGAGGGTGACCCAACGGCACTCGAATCGATGATTCATGTTGTGTGCGAGAACGGCATCACCGTCGCCGGGCAACAGCCCCGCTCTGACCAGTGCCTGGAACCCATTACACACCCCGAACACGGGCATCTCAGCGGACACCGCCTCGCGCAGCTGCTCGGAGAACCAGCCGGACATGTCGAGACCCAGGAGCCGCCCGGCACCCAGGGCATCGCCATATGAGAAACCACCCGGTACGGCAAGAATCTGATAGTCGGCGAGTTTCTTCTCGCCGCTGCGTAGCGCCGTCAACGGGACACGGTCGGCCTCGGCACCCGCCGCCTCGAACGCAGCTGCGAGATCGGCATCGCGGTTCGTGCCGAGCGCCACGGGAATCAGGACCCGTACGACCCCACTCATGAAACGACCTCCCCGCCGACGAAGGCTCTCTGAATCTGCTCGTGCGTCAGCTCGACAGGTCCGGCGACCACGCGGTTCGTGTCGGTGACCATCCCGATCCTCGAAGCACTCCCCACAACCGCACCAAAACGCTCCGAGTCGCCCGCAGCGACCTCAACCAGATATCGACCCGCTCCCTCACCGAACAGTGTGAACTCGTCGCCCGGAACCTCGAGGTCGAGACCGACCCGACCGGCAAAGGCCCATTCGGCGGCGGCGACAGCCAGCCCACCTTCGGACAGGTCGTGAGCGCTGACCACCAATCCCCCGGCGATTGCCGAGGCCACCTCGTGATGTCGCGAGACCGCCGCGGGGTCGGGACGAGGCAGATCGCCGCCGAGGTCGTCGCCCAACACCGCGTCGAGGTGCGATCCACCGAGCGAGCCCGCCTCGGGACCGACGAGCCACACCTCGTTCCCCGGGGCGGTGGCGCCGGTCAGGGGCACGGTCTCTGGCTTGGCACACACGCCGATGGCGGTCAGCACCAGCGTCGACGCAACCGGATCGGGTTCACCGTCTGGCCCGACGAAGACGTTGTAGAGACTGTCCTTGCCGCTGACGAAGGGGGCTCCGAACGCCAGCGCCGCATCGTGACACCCGCGGCATGCCTCGACCAGACGGCCGAGGGTGTCGGGGTCGGTCGGATTGCCCCAGGCGAAATTGTCGAGCAACGACAGCTGCGAGGGATCGGCGCCGGCGATGATGGCGTTGCGAACAGCCTCGTCGACCACATTCCAGGCCATCGCCTCCGCGTCGATGTCGCCCATCAGGCAGTTGACACCAATTCCGATGACCATGGCCCGTCCCGAGTCGGTACCCAGCGGGATGACCGCTGTGCCATCTGCGGGCCCATCGGCCGCCACACCACCGTAGGGACGCACGACGGTGCCACCCTGCACCTCGTGGTCGTAGGTGCGGATGACCGCTTCATTCGACCGGATGTTCGGATGCGCCAAGAGTTCCAGCGTTGCGTCGGACTCGTCGAAATCGTCGGGCACCGGCCTTCTCTGTGGGCGACCAACGGCAGGACGCGTCGCCAACATGTGCCTGCGCGGCCGTCCGTCGTGAAGGAACGTGCAGCCGATATCGATGACGCTCTCATCACCGTCGACCACAACAAGGCGGCCCTTGCCAGTGAACGTTCCGACGACCGCGGCACCCACTCCCCAGCGCTCTGCCAGGGTCAACAGCGGCGCGGGGTCGGGAACGGCCATGACCATTCGTTCCTGAGCCTCGCTGAGCCACACCTCCCACGGAGCCAGCCCGGGGTACTTGCGGGGTACACGCCGTAGATCGACGATCGCGCCAACCTCTTGGGCCATCTCTCCGATCGACGAACTCAGGCCGCCCGCTCCACAATCGGTGATGGCGTTGTAGAGCCGGGCATCGCGGGCTGCGACAACAACGTCGATGAGGCCCTTCTCGACGATGGGGTCGCCGATCTGTACCGACGAACCGGCTACCTCGGCGGTCTCTGCCTGCATCGTCTGAGAACTGAAAGTGGCCCCACCGACTCCATCACGCCCAACTGCGCCCCCGAGGACAACTATCGAATCGCCGGCCTTGGGATCGGTCGGGTTCGAGCCGGTCGGGAGAACGCCGAAACACCCGGCGAAGACCAGCGGGGTTGTCGTGTAGGCCGGATCGTGCACGATCGCACCCGCGATGTTGGGAACACCGATCTTGTTGCCGTAGTCGCCGACCCCGGCGATGACACCATCACGGATTCGTTTCGGGTGAAGCACCCCATCGGGCAACTCGGCCGGGTCGAGGTCGGATGGACCAAAACAGAGGATGTCGGAGACGGCGATCGGTTTGGCCGACACCCCGAGGATGTCACGCACGACACCACCGACGCCGGTGTTGGCACCACCAAATGGTTCGAGGGCTGATGGATGGTTGTGTGTCTCGGCCTTGAGCGCGATGTCGTTCTTGTCGTCGAAAGCCACGATGCCCGCGTTGTCGACGAACGCGCTGCGCACCCACTCGGCGTCGATGGCGTCGGTCGCGGCACGCAGGAACTGTGACAACAACCCGTCGATGGTCTCGACGATCGCACCGTCGCGATCGACGACGTCGATGTGGGCCCCGAAGGTCTTGTGGGCGCAGTGTTCGCTCCACGTCTGGGCAAGAGTCTCGAGTTCGGCGTCGGTGGGGTTGCGGCCAATCTCGAAGAAGTGATCACGAATGGCCACCATCTCGACGTGATCGAGACCGAGGCGACGTTCGTTGTTCAGCGTCTCGAGATCGAGGTCGGTGAGGTCGGTCATCTCGATGATCTCGACCGCCGGCGCCTCATCGTGGTCGCCGACAAACGCTGGTTCGAGGTGCCCGACGGCCCAACGTTCGATGACCTCGTTGTGGAGCACACGATTGGCAACGACGGCCACCTGGTCGGCATCGAGTTCAGTGCCGGCAGTCGGATGCAGGACGAACCGCCGCCCGATGGTCGCCGTCGCGATATCGACCCCGAGCACACCGGCCTCTCGAACCAGTTCCGCGCCCTCGCGATCTGTGACTCCCGGCCGCAGCCCGGTCTCGATGACGATGCCCTCGATCTGGTGTTCGTAGGCCGATATCCACCACTCGCCGACCGGACTCGCGAGGGCGACGTCGGCAACCCGACCGATATCGTCTGGGACAGCCTCACTGTGGATGTGCACGAGCTTGTACTCGTCGAGCGAGTCGAGCGCGACACCAAACATCGCAGCTGCCTCGAGCCGAGGTGTCGGCCTGGCCGACCCGGACTTCTCGGTGTGCGCTGGACCGAGCACGAGTGCGTGATTCGTGAACATGGTTCGCCAACCCTAGGCGCGAGTGTTCCCGCAGCCGGGCACACCACGACAACAACACCGTTCGGCCCCCGGACAGGATGCCCCTGTGGGTGCCCGCGGGTGGGACCGATCCGACGCGCATCGAACGGTACGCCGTGGCGATGCCCATACGCGCATATGATCGCTCCGCCGCGCTTGTGATGCCACTTTCCGGGAACCATGTTGAACGCTGAATCGAACGAACCGACCACTGCCGCCGCTGCCGCACTGGCAGCTGTGGACGCCGGATCCAACACCAGCGCCGTCGAAGCTCTCGCGAACCGGGCCGAGACGGCCGACCCAGCACAGCGGGTCTTCGAGCGGGTTGTCTGGGCAGAGGCAGCGTTTCGTCTCGGCGACCTCACCAACGCGCTCTCCGAACTCGACATCGCCGAGGCCGAGGCCTCGACGCTCGAAGCCCCCCTGCTGTCTGCCAAGGTCAGAACGGCGGCCGCCGACATCCTGGTCGGGCGTGGGCGAACGACCGAGGCGCTCACATCAGCTCTGGAGGCGATGGTCGTCATCGACGAGGTCGAGCCTGATCAGGCGGAGGATCCACGCGATCTGATCTCGTCCATCCGTCGCGACATCGCAGTGTTGATGCTCGAGCTGGGGGTGCCGTCGCGAGCGATCGACCAGCTCAGGCAGGCCGTCAGCGGTGGGAGCGCCAGTTCGCTTCAGGCCCACAACCACCTGGCCCTCGGACGTGCCCACCTCGACCTGGCGCGACGCCAACACGGGGTTCTGGACCGACGCTGGGAACGTTCGGCCCGGATGGCATCGGACCAGGCCAAGATGGCCGCGGCCTGGGGAAAGGCCTTGCACCGGGTCCAGTCGAGCATCCTGCTCGGCGGGGTCGCCCTCCTCCACGGTGACTTCGACCTGGCTGGGCGCACGCTGGTCGGTTCACTCCCAGACCTGGCAGCGATCGACGATCCCGCCATCATCGGTCGTCACAACCTGAACCTCGCCAGAGCGATGCGCGGTGCCGGCCACCACGAGGATGCGGTGTCCTGGCTGGAACGTGCTCGAGATGCCAGTCGCAGGCGCTTCGTTCGAGGCCTGGCCACCTCGATCGAACACGAGCTGGCGAAGGCGCACCGCGGTCTGGGCAACATCGAGCTGGCACTCTCACACCTCGACAAAGCCATCACGCTCGAGGCCCAGCGCGGCACCGAACACATCGGTGCCCTCGTCACCCACCTCGTGCAACAGGCCGAGCTCGCCACGGCACACCGTCGACTGCTGCGCACGAGCGACGAATTGGCCGATCAGGCCCGACTCGACCGCCTCACCGATGTACCGAACCGCCTCGCCCTCAGCTTGTACGTCGCCGAGCTGGCCGAGGCCGATCATGGTGACGTTGCCGCCCTGTTCGTCGATGTTGACAACTTCAAGACCGTGAACGACACCGGCGGACACGCGGCCGGCGACAGGGTCCTGAGAACGGTCGCCGAGATCGTCCAACACACGATTCGCAACGACGACAAGGTCTTTCGCTACGGCGGTGACGAGTTCATCGTCTTGCTCCCCGGCACCGATTCGGTTGTCGCCCACGAGGTAGCAGAACGAATCCGCGGGTCGGTCGAGCAGTCGGCCGTGCAGACATCGGGCGCGCCCGGCGAACACCCGGTGACCGTTTCGGTCGGCTGTTGCGTCGGCTCGGGTGTCAGCGCGGCTTCGGTCATCGCAGGTGCCGATGCCGCGGTCTACCTCGCCAAACGCAGCGGACGCAACCGGGTCGGCGTCGCCTCGCCTCGCGCCCCCATGACAATCTGAGCAACCGAGCCGGCGATACACACGCCTGATCTCGTGCCCCCACGCGAGGTTGCGCTCTCAAGGGCTCGGGTTTCCTCCACTGATCACGGCGACCACCGACCGGCCTTCGAACAGATCCCGATTCGAGGCGATGCCGGCGACCGACACAGCGCCAGAGGGTTCGACACGCCCGCCGGTCGCCTTCTCGATGTCGGCGACCAGCGACATGGTCACGGCGTCGGGTGCCACGACGATGTCGGTTACGCAACGTCGTATGACCTCGAAGTTGGGCACACCCACCGTGGTGAGGAGTCCATCGGCCACCGTGTCGGGAACATGATTCTGCACCCTCACGCCGGTGCGGAACCCTCGTTGCCCATCCGCGGCTCCGGTGGGTTCGACCCCGTACACAACAACAGAGGGTTGGGCCTCGTGCAGGACGGATGAAACCCCACCCAGAAGCCCTCCCCCACCCAGCGGAGCGACCACCACATCGGGGCCGTTCCCCCCGAACTGGTCGATGATCTCGAGTGCGACCGTCCCCTGGCCCGCCATCACGTCGGCGTTCTCGTATGGGTGAATAAACTGGGCGCCGGTCGATTTGACCACCTCGGCCAGTCTTGATTCGCGTGCGTCGAGCGTCGGCTCACACTCGATGAGAACCGCTCCGTGAGACTCGATCGCGGCGACCTTGGTGGGGTTCGCACCTCGCGGAACGACGATGTAGGCCCGAATCGCCCGCCGCTTGGCCGCCAGAGCCAAGGCAGCTCCGTGATTGCCCGACGAGTGGGTCGCAACACCTCGTGATGCGAGGTTGTCTGGCAACAAGAAGACCGCATTGTGGGCTCCCCTGGCCTTGAATGCACCCGCCACCTGGAGGTTCTCGGCCTTCAGCCAAAGCTTGCACCCCAAACGTTCGCCGAGCGCTGTGGCCTCCACCAACGGTGTGCGCTCGATGTGAGGAGCGATGCGACGAGCGGCCGCCCTGGTATCGGCCAACATGTCAGACGAACGGAAGAGCGACGATGTCGGCACAAAGAGGCCCCGACGGGGATTCGATTTCGACGCGCTCGCTGGCCTCGACGACCGGTGTTGTGATCTGGGCCAGGCCAATAGTCCGATCGAGTTTGGGTGATCTGACCAGGGCACTCATCGTTCCGACATCTTCGGAACCTCTGCGCACGACAGCACGTTGGGGCAACGGCCATGGCTCGGTGTACTCGCCCTCGACCATCAGCCCGACAAATTGACGAGCCGGGCCCTCTTCGACCACCCTCATGAGCGCCGCCTTGCCGATGTATTCGGCCTCGCAGTCGACATCGACGTACCTGGCCATTCCCGCCTCGAACGGGTTTGAGTCTGGAGTGGTATCTCCACCCCACGCCAACAGGCCGGCCTCGACGCGCTCCACGTGATTCGGACCTCCGGGACCGATGCCATAGGGTTCGCCTGCCTCGGCGACGAGATTCCACAGATCGACGCCCCGGTGGGCACTCTCGAGGAAGAGCTCGAACCCGCCCTGGTGGCTCCAGCCGGAACGGCACAACACCAACTTGATGCCGTCGTGAACAACCTCCTCGAACCCGAAGAACTTGATGTCGCGCGTCGATTCGCCGAACACGTCTGCGATGACATCGGCGGCCTTTGGCCCCTGTACCGCCAGCGGGCCCACGTTCGGATCGGTGATCTGTACGTCAAAACCGCGTTCGGCGGCGATGGCCCGACACCACAACAACATGTCGCTGTCCGCGATCGAGAACCAGAAGCGACCATCGGAGAGCTTCAGCAGCACCGGATCGTTCAGCAGTCGACCGTCGTGGTCGCACATGGCCACATATCTGCCCTGTCCGACCCTCATCTTCGACAGGTCGCGCGCTGTCAGATACTGGACGCACACCTCGGCATCGCGCCCTTCGATCTGCACCTGTCTCTGGCACGAGACATCCCACAGGGCGACACCCTCGGTCAGTCGCCTGTACTCGGCCTGAAGATCTCCGAACGACAGCGGCAACAGTGTCCGGTTGTAGATCGACCAGTCGGTGACACCGGCCGCCACGACAGCGTCGTGGTACGGCGAACGGATCAGGCGTGCCGTTTCGGCGAGAGCAGCCATGGACGCTCCTCAGGTAGGGAGGCCCTCAACCCCTGTCAGGCCTCGTCTGGATAGCGGAACCAGCGTAGAAGCTCGAAGTCGGCGTTCGTCTCGGGATGATCCGCCCCTGCCGCACTGTGGGCAGCAACTGTGAGGATCGCTCTTGCCGTGTCGAGATAGGCACGCAGGTCGGCGGTCTCGAAGCCGGGGCGATGAGCTTCGTACTGCATTGCACCCCTCGAGTAGTCGATGTCCATCAGGCTGAGCGGAGGTGCCCCACGCCCGTTGCGATGGGTCCACAACCCACTGTCGGGCTCGAAGCGGTACTGGGCGAGAAGTGCGTGGCCATGATCGGCGATCAGTTCGACGGCGGTCGTGATGTAGTCAAACGTCATGTCATCGATGAAATAGTTGAAGTTGACACGTACCCAACCGGGTTTGATGCCCTCGCACCCGCGGGTGATCTCGCGTTCGAACTCGTGCGAGCGGTCGAGGTCGATTCCCAGGAGGCGGTGGCCGTAGGGCCCCGCACACGAACACCCGCCTCTCGACTGGATTCCGAACAGATCGTTCAGCACGGCGACCACGAAGTTGTGATGCAGATAGAAGCCGGTGCCGCCATCGGGGTCCTTCACCACAAATGACACGATCGAAAGCCGGTCGGCCTCCCTGCTGCCCAGAACCTGAAGGTTCTCGTGCTGGCTCCAACGGTCGATCGCAGCCGTCACAAATGCGTGTTCGCGCGACGTAATCTCGTCGACGCCGACGGCCTCCTTGAGCTGAAAGACAAGTCCACAGCGAACCGAACCGACGATGTCGGGGGTGCCTCCCTCTTCGCGGTGCTCGACGTCGTCGAGGTAGTCATGTTCGAGGTAGTTGACGTACTTGACCGTGCCACCTCCAGGTGTGTCCGGCACCCGATTGGTGAACAGATCGCGACGGGCGACCAGGAGTCCGGGTGTGCCGGGGCCACCGATGAGTTTGTGTGGCGAGACGAACACGGCGTCGAGGTAGCCGTCCGTCTGGGTTGCGTCGGCCATGTCGATCGACACGTACGGCGCGGCAGCGGCATAGTCCCAGAAGGCTTTGGCGCCATATCGGTGCAGCAGGCCCGAGACAGCGGCTGTGTCGGTCACGATGCCCGTCACATTCGAGGCAGCCGAAAATGACCCGAAGAGGCGAGGCCGGTCCTTGTGGCGGTCGAGTTCATGCTCCAGGTGGGCCAGGTCGACATGACCGTCGGCATCTTCTTGGATGGTGACCACGTCGGCAATCGACTCGCGCCAGACCAATTCGTTCGAATGATGTTCGTAGGGTCCGATGAACACAACAGGACGTTCATCGGCTGGAATCGCCTGCGACACGTGGTACTGATCCTCCAATTCAGAGGGGATCTTCAGACCGAGCACACCGACGAGTTTTGCGATAGCGCCGGTTGAACCGCTCCCGCAGAACAGCACCGCGTGCTCGGCGCGGGCGCCGAAGCACTGACCGACCAGACGCCTCGCATCCTCTCTGAACCGGGTTGTCTGAAGACCGGTTCCTGAGGATTCGGTGTGTGTGTTCGCATACAGCGGAAGCACGACGTCGCGGATGTAGTCCTCAATGAAGGCGAGTGATCGGCCCGACGCTGTGTAGTCGGCGTACACCACGGGACGTTCCCCGAAGGGGCCGTTGACCGTCTCGTTATTGCCGATCACGGACTCACGGATGGTGTCCAACAGTGCCATATCCGAAGCGTAGCCAGATTGCGGCATTCGGGTTTCGGCTTCGTCATCAAACGTTCACTCATTTCTGTGGGTCAGCGGCCGATCTGAATGGTCTGGAGGTCTTGAGCCCGATGGCCCTCACACAGGTGAAGACGAAGATCGAACAAGCACGTGGCAAGCTGAAGCTGTTGCCCGGTGAAGAAGTCATCGGCGGGTGCTCCAGCGCTGACGGGGCGACAACTCAGCATGTGCGCGCCACAGATCTCGGCGGCCATGTGGGCCGCGTGCTCGCACGTCACCGGGTCGGCCGCCCACCCGACCACCGCGGCAAGGCCCACCGCTTCCCGAGCGGGAGCTTCCTCGTGTGTTTGACCACGCGCCATCTGCTGGTCACGAACATCTCAACACCGTCGAACAACCCGACACGCACCATCGCCGCCTACCCAAAGGACGACGTCATAGCGATCATCAGCGACGACGGGGACGACGACGGCCTGAACCGTCTCGGCATCGCATTCTCCGATGGCACGGCCGTCCGATTTCCGATCTGTCACGACGCCACGTCATCGTGCCTTCCCGAACTGTTCCTGGAGTGGTGACGCAGTGGCCCTCGTAAACGTGAAGAAGAAGGTCGAGAAGGCCCGCTCGAAGCTGGGGCTCCTGCCCGGCGAAGAGGTCCTCGGTGGTTGCACGACCAATCCGTCCGGCACCATGAAACGAATGCTGGCTCGAGAACTCGGTGGGGCGATCGCCTCGGCTGTTGCGGGGCGCGGCGTCGGCGAACCCGTCGATGGTGGGGTTGCCGCCCAGTTTCCATCGGGCCAATGTTTCGTCTGCCTGACCGATCGAAGGATGATCGTCACCAACGTCTCGGCGATGACAGGCAGCCCCAAACAGATCGTGGCCGAGTTCCCCAAGGACCAGATCCTCGCCATCCAAGCCGACAAGGGCCTTGCAGCGATGCCACTGAACATCGCCTTCACCGATGGCTCGGCCGTACAGGTCGAGGGCGCGAAGATGTCCAATCCTGGCGGTCTCGTCGAGCTGTTCGCCTCGTGGGGCACCAGTACCTGACGACTCGGGGCCTACCGGGCCAGTGGGTTCATGACCTGTTCGACGAAGCGATGCACATGCTCCGTTGTTGCAGGGTTGCCGAAGTCCATCACGAAGTGCTGAACACCGAGACCCGCCCAGCGCGTCAATTCGGCCAGTAGCAGTTCGGACTGCTCGTCGGTCTCGGGCAGCGGGCGCTCGAGAGTGGTGCTGACCTCGATCGACTTCGGATTGCGTCCCGCATCGGCCGCCGCCGTCCTCACGATGTCGAGACGGCGCAACCAATCGATGTCGGATCCTCTCGACGAACCATTCCACATGTCGGCCTTTCGCCCTACCAGTGGAAGGCCGACCTTCTCGCCACTCGCCCCGATACACACAGGCGGTACCACATCTGGCAATGGCGGCGCGGCCGCTGCCTCGATCCGGAAATGGTCACCCTCGTAGCTCGGCTCGTCCTCGGTCCACATCAGCCGACAGATGTCGATGACCTCCTCGAGCTGGGCGAACCGCACGGATGGCTTCGGGAAATCGTAGCCATAGGAGGTGTACTCGTGGTCTCGCCAACCTGCACCGATGCCGAGGATGAACCGATTGCCCGACAACACCTGGAGCGTCGCCGCCATCTTGGCCGTGAGAGCCGGTGGTCGATAGCCGTGGCCGAGCACGTGATGACACAACATGATGTCGTCGAATTTGGCGGCTAGCCAGGTGAGAGTTGTCCACGCCTCCATGAACGGATCGGTCCTTGCGTCGAACCCGTAGAAATGATCGGCGATCCACAAGCTGTCGAAGTGTTCGACGACGGTCGGCAGTATGTGTTCCTCCTGGTAGACCACGATCGGTTTGTGATCACTCCAGCGGTTACCGATGACCGGCGACAGCCAGCCGAATTTCAAGTCGCTCATCCCACCGAACCTACCCACCCGCACCGTTTGGTGTCGAAAGCGGCAAACGGAAAGAACCGATACTGGAAACGGCTCGCCCGACCACGTAGGGTGGCAGGATGATTCGTGCGATCGGCCCGGTGGGGCTAGTCATGTTCTGTGTCTGGCTGTACGCCGTGATCGACGTGATCTCCACCGACGAAGTTCTTGCCAGAAACCTCCCCAAATCGATGTGGGTCTTCATCGTCTTGTTCTTCCCAGGCGTCGGGGCAGTCGCTTGGCTGGCGCTCGGCCGGCCGCTGTACGTCGGCTGGCGACCCGGCGACACATCTCGACGTCCGGCGCGGCCGGCGAGCGGCACCCAGGACCCGCAACGGTGGACACATGGCCGACCGCCACACGCTCCGGCCCCAGGGCCCACGCCTGAAGAGGTAGCGGCCCGCCAGCGCCGACTCGACGAGTGGGAGGCCGAACTCGACCGCCGCGAACGCGAACTCAGAGACGACGCCGACTGACGACCCTGCGTCGATCTCGAGATGTTCGTCTCATCGCCGATTTCGCTGTGAACATCTGGCTGGTCGATCATGGGTCGCATGGACGATGTCGTCGACGGGCCAAAGGCGTGGCTGATCGCTTGCGCCGCGGCCGTCTCGACCTTTGCCGTGTTTGGTGTCGCCTACAGCTTCGGCGCCTTCTTCGGGGAGATGAGCGACGAGTTCGGCACCGGAAGCAGCGCAACGGCCTTCATCTTCTCGCTCACGATCAGCGCCTCGTTCTTCTTCGGCCTGTTCACCGGACGGTGGGCCGACCGCGTCGGTCCCCGCCCCGTACTGATCACCGCCGCGATCTCGCTCAGCACGGGTTTGATATTGACATCGCGGGTCGATTCGATCTGGCTCGGCTACCTGACCTACGGGCTTCTGGTCGGGTTCGCCGTCGCCTGCGGCTACGTCCCGATGGTCGCGACGGTTGGAGGCTGGTTCGTTCGCAGGCGGGCGACGGCACTTGGCATCTCGGTCGCCGGAATCGGTCTCGGAACCCTGGTTGGCGCTCGACTTGCGGCCCCGCTTATCGACGAGATCGGTTGGCGCGACACCTATGTCGTGTTCGGCATCGTTGGAGGTCTTCTCTTGCTGGGTGTGGCCGCGGTGGCACAAAAGGGCCCGGCCGCTCCCGCCTCAGCACCTCCGAAATCGGTGAAGGAACTGGCAGCCAACTCGGACTTTCGGCTGCTCTACATGTCAACCCTCACGACCACGTTCGGCCTGTTCATTCCCTTCGTGTTCATCGCCGACTACGCCTCTGATCGTGGGGCCAGCGACGGGTCTGCGGCCTTGCTGATCGGCCTCATCGGCGGCGCCAGCGTGGTCGGGCGCCTCGCGGTCGGTGGCTTCGCCGACCGATTTGGGCCCACAGGGCTCTATGTCGGCTCGTTCATCGCCATGGCGTTCGGACACACGATCTGGCTGACCGCCGGCGACCGTTATTCACAACTCGTCGTCTACGCCCTTGTGCTCGGGACTGGCTACGGCGGATTCATCGCCCTGTCGCCGGCCGTCGTGGCCCAACGGATGGGCCTCGAAGGTCTGGGTGGCGTGCTCGGAACCCTCTACACGGCGGCCGCCGTGGGAAGCCTGTTCGGTCCGCCGATCGCCGGCCAGCTGATCGACAGCCTCGGCTACTCGTGGGCGATCGGGTTCGCCGCGGCGATGGCCGCCTTTGGAGCGGTGTTTCTCATCCCGTTCGTGCGGGCTGAGCCTGCTTGACGACCGTCCCGTACAGGACTCCACAGATCACGACAACACCGCCCAACATCGTGGCTGCCTGCGGTTGCTCTCCGAACGCGATCCACGCCCAGGCGGTCGCAGCAACGGTCTCGACCGGGGTGAACAGGGCAACCTCGGCCGCCGGGGCGTAACGAGGAGCGGTGCTGTGGGCGATCCGGCCGGCCGTGTTGAACGCCAGCCCCATCGCCGCAGCACACGCGTACACCCGGAACCCTGCCGCGAATGGGCTCACGAACGGAGCCGTACACACCACAATGACGGTGGAGCTGAGCGCGAGACCCGCAAATCGGCTCGCGTCCGCGTGCCTGCGCCAGACGACCACGCTGACCGAGAATGCCGCTATCGCGGCCACAGCCAGCAGGTCTCCCTTGACGTTCGGACTGCCGATCGACCCCGAGACGACGATCAGCACGCCGACGACGGTGGCACCGATCGCAACCCAGACCCGCATGGAGACTTTCTCGCCAAGTGCAATCCACGCGATTACCGCTGCCAGTATCGGGGTGGACGCAACTATGACGACCACATTCGATACCGCCGTCTCGGTAACCGCAACGATGAACGAGAGTTGGCTCACGCCGGCGAGCACACCGATCATCGCCAGAGGTTTGGGTTCGCGCCGGATTGCCGCCGGAATCGAGATCGGTTCGAGAAGCCGGTTGCTGACGAAATAGGCGGGCAGGGAGAACACGGCGACCAGGAACGCCATGTCGACCCCGTCGGCCTCGGACAGCCTTATGAAGAACGAATCGGTCGATACGAGCAACATGCCGACGGCCGCAAGAAGCCAGCCTGTCCTTCGCTCGTCATGCATCGGCACAAGCTAGTGCCGGTCCTCGACCGTTTCGTTCGGATACACCAACATGGTCGGAACCGAGCTGCGCCCAACGGTTGCATGCTCCGATCGGAGGACCCGATGTCACAGGTCACAACCGCGTCAGCCGGTGCTGGACGAGTGGCGCTCGTAACGGGGGTGAGCCGACGTATTGGCATCGGACACACCGTCGCCCAACGGCTGACCGCAGACGGCTTCCGGGTCGCTACCGCCGGCTGGAGCGAGTACGACCGCCGCATGACCTGGGGAGCCGACGACGCGACGCCCGAGCTCGCGGGCCCGTTCTACGAGATCGACTTCGAGGATCCGACAGCCACAGAAAGTCTCGTATCGACCGTCTGTGAGGACATGGGCTCCATCCACGTCCTCGTGATGTGCCATTGCGAGTCGATCGACAGCGATATCCACACTACGACCGTCGACAGCTTCGATAGACACATGGCCGTGAACGCCAGGGCAACATGGCAACTCATCAAGGGCTTCTCCGAGCAGCCGGATGGTGTTGGTGGATCCGCCCGAATCGTCTCGATCACCAGCGATGCCACAGTGGGCAACCTTCCATACGGCGCCAGCAAGGGCGCCATGGATCGGATCGTCCTGGCCGCTGCGGTCGAGCTTGCCGGACAGGGTGTGACCGCGAACGTCATCAATCCAGGAGCGACCGACACCGGTTGGATGTCGCCCGAAATCGAGCAACAGGTACTCGAACGCAACCTCCAGCCTCGGATCGGGCGGCCGTCGGACGTGGCAAACCTCGTCGGCTTTCTCTGCTCCCCCGAGGGCGGGTGGGTGAACGGCCAACTTCTCTACAGCGACGGGGGGCTCACACCCTGAAAGGTGTGGGGCAGTTCCCTGCCTGGGCCTGCATCCGCGGGCTCTGATGCCGACAGGCATACCGTGACAGACGTGCAGAATTCGAACGACCACGCCGTAGCCGCAGCGATAGCGACCCTCGCAGGCGAGTTGTTGTTGAAGGTTCGCCACGAGATGGCCGATGCCGAGTTCACCGAGCTCAAGGATGCCGGCGATCAACGTTCGCACGATTTCATCATGGAGCAGCTACGCGCCGTACGGCCCGACGATGCCATCTTGTCCGAAGAGGGCAGCGACGACCTCGCCCGGCTCGACTTCAGCAGGGTCTGGATCGTCGATCCACTCGACGGAACCCGCGAATTCGGCGAGATTCCCCGCTCCGACTGGGCGGTACACGTCGCCCTGGCCGTCGATGGCATCCCGACCGTCGGAGCAGTAGCGCTTCCCGGCTTGGACCTGACACTCTCGACCAGCCCGGCTCCCCAGATGCCCGAGAAACACGACGGCGCACCTCGCATCATCGCAAGCCGCTCGCGACCCGGTCCCGCCGCGGAGGCAATCGCCGCTGCTCTAGACGGAGATCTGGTGTTCATGGGTTCGGCTGGCGCCAAGGCGATGGCGGTCGTGAGAGGCGAGGCCGACGTCTATGCCCACACCGGGGGCCAGTACGAGTGGGACAACTGCGCACCGGCCGCTGTCGCCGCAGCTTGTGGAATGCACACATCGCGGCTCGACGGTTCTCCACTCGTCTACAACAACGAGAACCCCTACCTCCCCGACCTGTTGATCTGTCGCCCCGAGTTCGCAGACACAGCCCTCGCAGCGGCCGCCGTCCTCTAGCGCCCGCGTTCAAGCGATACCAGCAACAGGTTCAGGTGGCGCTGGGCCCTTCGTTTCGCCAATCGTCGTCGATGCAACCTTCGCCCATGGTGGTGTGGGTTTGGTCCATTGGTCGACGGTTTGTCCGTGGATGTCTTTGAGTTGCCAGTGGTCGGCTGTTTTGCCCATTTTGAGGTGGAGTTTGAGTTGGTGTAGTCGGTCGTGGTGGTAGGGGCATAGCAGGGCGAGG
>JAAETH010000248.1 GCA_024228575.1 Actinomycetes bacterium | reverse complement strand
GATCCTCTGGGTCTCACGGCCCGGGAGCGAGAGGTGGCGAGGGAGGTCGCTGACGGCCTGACCAACCGCGAGATCGCCGAACGGCTGTTCATCAGCATCCGCACCGTGACCAGCCACCTCGACCACATCTACACCAAGCTCGGTATCGGCAGCCGGGCTGAACTGGTAGCGCTCCTCGATACGTAGTCCTGAGGGGCGATTAGGTATGGGGTACCGATGCCCCCGGGGCCATGCAATCCGTACGTTCGCCTCAACCGAACAACGGAGGTTCGACCATGTCCCCAACAACTTCATCGCGCCGCATCGCGGCGTTTGCCCTGAGCCTGACGGT
This sequence comes from Actinomycetes bacterium, assembly GCA_024228575.1. Lineage (GTDB taxonomy): Bacteria > Actinomycetota > Acidimicrobiia > Acidimicrobiales > Poriferisodalaceae > JAAETH01. The sequence continues at coordinate 512 of JAAETH010000248.1, read as the reverse complement.
CCTCGCCGCCGCATGCAGCGACGATGGCAACGAGAATGCCAATGACAGCGACACTGGGCTCGAGGTCACCGACGAGCCGGTCGACACCGCACCTGGTCAAGAACCGATCACGGTGATCGGCGTCGACTTCGGCTTCGACGGCCTACCCGAGCAGATCAAGGCCGGAACGGAGATGACGTTTACCAATGCGTCCCACACCGAAGTCCACGAGCTCGTCCTGATACGGGTCAACGACGACGAGAACCGCCCTCTGGGAGAGATCCTCTCCCTTCCGCCTGAGGAACAGCAGAGCGTGGGCACCACGGTCGGTGTCAACGTCGCATTCCCTGACGACGACGGCCGCACGGTCATGGGTGATCTGCGCTTCAGCAAACCGGGCCGATACATCCTGTTGTGTGCCATCCCCGAGGGCGCCGACCCTGACGAGTACGCCTCTGCCGCAGCCGAATCCCAAGGCGGGCCGGTACAGGTCGATGGTGGACCTCCGCACTTCGTGCTCGGCATGGTCGCCG
>JAAETH010000247.1 GCA_024228575.1 Actinomycetes bacterium | reverse complement strand
TCGCTGCGCTCCGCCGTGTCGATGCCGTCGACGGAGACGATGCCGTGGGTGGGGCGGTCGAGCGTTCCCATGACGTTGAGCAGCGTCGACTTTCCCGAACCGGAAGGGCCAACGACCGCTACGAGCTCGCCGTGGTCGATCCTCAGGGACACGTTGTCGAGCGCTCTCACCGGCGGTTCGCCCGGGAACTCTTTGGTGACGTTGTGAAGTTCGAGCGCGGCGATCCCACCGGCATGTGCTGGAGTTGCGGCCGGGAGATGTGTGGTCGTGCGAACAATCATGAGGGCACCACCACCGCAGTGCCGGGTTCGATGCCGTCGACTTCGACGAAGCCATCGGCAAACATCCCTGGGTCCACAGCGACGAAGCTGGTGCTGTTTCCGTTGGCCACCTCGACCGCGAATCCGCCATCGGCCGTCGATACGAGTGCCGACGCTGGAACCACAGTGACCCCCGCGGCGAGGTTGTCCACCAACCTCACCTCGACGTCGAGCTCAGTGAGGTCCGTTGCGGAGTCGGGCACGGATTCGAGGCTGATTTCGACAGCAAGCTGCGGCTCGGAGGTCGGATCGAGCGGATCTGTCGTCGAAGAGTTCGCCAAATCGGTAACGGTGCCG
>JAAETH010000246.1 GCA_024228575.1 Actinomycetes bacterium | reverse complement strand
GACCGAGGTGATGGGGCGTTGTGTCAGCCACACCCGACCGCACCCGCCGTCGAACGTGTCGGTGTGGGTGCGGGCGATGATCGGCCCGTACCACCAGTCGAGAGCGCGAGACACGCTGTGGATGTACGACTCGAGCACGTCGGCATCGTCGGTGTCTATGTCGTCGTCGTTGAGGACCGTTTCGGCTTCTGCCGCGGTGAGTAGGTCTATGTTCGTGATGGCCATTCGTGTTCACCTCCCCATGTTGTTGTGTGGCGGGCGGCGGTCAGGACGCCCGACACCCGCCACGATCAGTCGTCGGTTGCTGTCTCGACAGGCGCCTGCGCGGCGGTCTGCGTTCTTGTCGCCTTGCCTGCGGGCTCGGCGAGACCTGCGGCGATGAGCCGTTTCCCCTCGGCGGCTGTGCAGGTCCACAGTTCGCCCCGGGCGGCAGCACCGTCAACCCCGCTGATAGCGGTGAGCATTCGCACCTTCATGCTGTGATCCTTCCGTTCTGTTTGTGGTGCTGGCCGGATCGAACGGCCACCAAACCCACCAGGGGCACCTACCTTGTCGGGTGTATCAGGACGCTGCTTGAGTGAGCGCTCTGGTACCGACCGTGTCAACAATGTCGCCGTCTGCGCGCTGGATGAACCGGAAGGTCACCAGATCGTTCGCGAACGCGAAATCGTCGGACCGTTCAACACGCACCGGCCCAGCAAACCGGGCGTAATAGCCGGCCAGGTCGCCGTAGATGACCGACACAGCAGACGCAGCGGCGGTGGCCATCGCGTCGTCTGTGTAGAGCGGACTGCCGAGCAGCGTGGACGGCTCACCGGCGGTGAGCGCCGGCTGCCAAATGTACTGGCCGTTCGAATCGACCAGCTTTCGGATCAGCTTCCGGGTCGACTGTTTCATCATGAACGCCGAAGCGCCGTGATACTCGGCGGTGACCGACTCTTGCAGGTCGATCAGTTCGTTGCCGGTGATCGCGGCGACCGCCGCGGCGGTCACACCTGACGTGACGTTGTCGACACCGTTCGGCTGTGACGAACCGGTACCGGTCACAAACGCGGCGTTGATGCCACGCCCAAGAGCGGTGCCGCCGTGGCGTGCCAACCAGCCGGCCACGTCAAACGCCGAGTCCTGCAACAGTTCCGTCGAGACCTGCGCCAGGAACGCATACTTGTATGCGTCGAGGGTGACGGTGTCGAACTGCGGGTCGGACTCGCCGATCGCTCCGGCCTCCGCGACCAGGGTGGCCGCAGAGTAGGAGGTGACCTTCGGGACGGTGATAGCTTCACCGCCAGCGGTGCGGATCTGTGTCGCGCCTCCCAGCATCACACTCGACGCGGCCTGCATGAATCCGTGGATCTGCTGGTACATCGACTGGGGTACCAGCTCGGCGCCGTCGGTCGCAGTGCCTGCGGTGAGATCGCGGGTCTCGAACTCGATCGCACGGGTTTCCCCGGCGGCGAGCTGGCGGACCGCTTCGGCCTCTCTTGTGGCGAGATCGTCAGCGGGGCCGTCGTCGTCGCGATGTTCGGTCTGAAGATTCTCGTACTGGGCGCGTGCCTCGTCGGCCGCGCGCTCGCGGCCAAGATAGGCGTTGCCACGCTCGGCGTGGTCGAGAGCCTCATCGATGGCGGTGTTGAGCCTGCCTTCGACGACGGTTTCCTCGGCGGTG
>JAAETH010000245.1 GCA_024228575.1 Actinomycetes bacterium | reverse complement strand
GCGGTGATGACGATGCCGGCGACGCCGAGCATGGAAGCGATGTTCGCGGCAACCAGCTTGGGCAGCTGGGCATCGAGCCGTGACTTGAGGTCCTGGATCTCGATGCGCACGTCTGCCATCTCGCCCTTCAGATCCATGCGCAGGTCCTGCATTTCCATGCGGAGTTCGGTCTTGGCGATCTCGATGTCGGTGCGCGTCGCGAGGTCTGTCCATCCCGCTGGTGGAAGCAGTTCCATGAGGACCTCGCTTGGTCGAGTGCAGCAGCGGTGTGGCATTGACCCGATCGCCCGTTCCTCGAACGCTGGATCACTCGGGCTACTGGCTGGTCACCGCTGGGGGAGACCTGTATCCGTTCGGTGATACGTCGTTCACCCGGTCGAGCATCGGCCCTGTCGTCGCTTCGACCGCCGGATCAGCCGGGGTCGGACTCTGGGCTGTTCGGGCCGACGGGTCGGTCATCCAGGTCGGTGGAGTGTCGTGGTTCGGCGACGCGCCTATGAACGACGGCGAGTCAGCGGTAGCCATCGCTGCGACCTCGACGAACATGGGGTATTGGGTGTTCACCGACCGGGGGAGGGCGGTTGCGTTCGGCGATGCCGAGCACCTCGGCGACCTCGCCGGAATCCAGCTGGCCGGTCCGATCATCGCTGCCCTTTCGACGCCTTCAGGCGACGGGTACTACATGGTTGCCTCGGACGGTGGCGTCTTCTCGTTTGGTGACGCACCCTTCCTGGGATCGGTTCCGCAGATCCTGCCCGGTGTTCAGCTTGCGGCTCCGATCGTTGGGATGTCCCCAACTCCTGAGGGTGGTGGCTACTGGCTCGTCGCCTCCGACGGAGGAGTGTTCAATTTCTCGAATCTGGCGTTCGACGGAAGCTTGGGGGCCGACCCGCCCGACTCGCCGGTCATCGCCGTCGCTCCGTTCTCGCCGTGAGCGGACTCCTCTGAAGGGTGACCGACTGCCTCAGCGCAGCCGTCGTCACCGGCTCGTTCGGCCGATTCCGACGGCTGACACCTGGCGGACCCACTCGGGGCAGATTGTAACAAACAATGTTGATTGCGAACATATGTTCTGATACAATCTGATTATGTTCAAGAGGCCACCAGGGGAGTTCGCCGATCCGGCGGTAGCAGCGGCCCTGGCCGTGATCGCCGAAGGGGTTGAGGCGTTGCGTGCTACGGGTCTTTCGCCGGCTGATTGTCGAGATGCGTCGCGGATGTTCGACGAGGTCGAGACCTTGGGTAGGCGCCTTGGCGCGTGTCAGGTCGATGTGTTGGCCGATGTTGATGCCCGCAGCTTGTTCACGCAGGATTTGGCTGGTTCGGCCAAGGTGTTGATGCGTCATCGTGCGAAGCTCTCGGCGCCCGAGGCTTCGGCGCGTAACAACGTGATGCGCTGTCTGCGCGACCTTCCAGCGATACAAGAGGCCTACCGTCAAGGCCTCATCGCCGAACCCAACATCAGGCGCCTGTCGTCGACGTGGGGCAACGAACGGGTGCGGGCCAAGCTGATCGAGGACGAGTTCGAGATGCTGCGCAAGGCGGCCAAGATGGTCCACCCCCAGTTCTGCAAATACCTGGCCGGTTGGGAGCGCCTCGCCGACGAGGACGGTGCTCGAAACGACGACCAGACAACCCACGAGAAGCGCAAGGCCAACATGGTCCAGAACTTCGACAAGGGTTTCAGCATCGAGGGCCAGTGCGGCCAGCTCCAGGGTGTGATGATGCGCGAGATCTGGGAGATGTTCACCCAGGCCGAGTTCAAGCTGGACTGGGCCAAAGCGGTCGAGAAGTACGGCGAAGGCAACGTCACCGTCGGCCAGCTCGAACGCACCGACACTCAACGCCGAATGGACGCCCTCGCTGCGATCTTCGACAAGGCAGCGTCGACACCACCGAGCGGCAGCGGACCGAAGTTCGTGCTCAATATCGTCATGGACTGGGCCACATATCAACGAGAACTCGCCCGTCTCGCCGGAATCGACGTGGCGTCTGACGACCCGAACCGGCCCGACTTCCAGTGCCGAACCCTCGACGGAACACCGCTCAACCCCACCGAGGTCACAGCAGCCAGCCTGCTTGGCCACGTACGCAGGATCGTGTTCAACTCCAGCAACGTGGCCATCGACATGGGCAGAGAAAGCCGGTTGTTCACCGGCCCCGCCGCCATCGCAGCCAAGATCGGCACCGACCAGTGCTACTGGCCAACCTGCTGGGTGCAGGCCTCGAACTGCCAGGGCGACCACCTCGACCCTTACAACGGAACCAACCAGGGCCGAACCGACCAGGCAAACTCCGGTCCCCTATGCGCCAAACACAACCGACTGAAACAAACAGCCGGCTTCACCGCCTACCGCGACGACGACGGCCGATGGCACGTGCTACGACCCGACGGAACAGAAGTCGAACCCTAGAACCCGGCGCCGCCGCAGGTGATGGCGTCGGGTTCAACATGTGCCGCGGGCTCCGATTGGTAATTCGTTTGCCTGCCTCGGCGGCCCGTCCAATACTGACCTGCATGGAAACGACGCACACACAACACAACCCCGGCTTCGCGCCGGCGTGGCTGTGCGCCGCCTCGCGGCCGATGCCGCTAGATCGCTGGTTCTGACCCGGCCGCTTCGAAGAGGCCCGTTGCGAACACGGGGACTTCTTCTGTTTCAGGTACAGCATCCGAGCTCCGTGGCTTTGGATCTCGGGCCTCTTCGTCGCAAATAGGTCAGATCAGCCGTCGACACCCCGCCCGTTGCGCAGGCCGGGATTCCTTCTGTTAATCCAGAGGACGCGGGTTC
>JAAETH010000244.1 GCA_024228575.1 Actinomycetes bacterium | reverse complement strand
TTCGAAGACCTTCCCGACGGGGCAGAGGTCCACTTCCTGCCAGCACTATCGGGAGGCTGAGATCCACGATGGTCGAGCGCAAGGACGAGTACGAGGCCAGCGAGATCGGTCTCGAGATCATCGATGCCCACGAAAATGGCACCGATGCCTTCAATCTGACGAAGGGTTTGGATGCAGAACTGCCGGCCTTCAGGTGGCACGACTTCGTGCACCCCTTCGCTCTCATGCGCAAGCTGAGTGAGAGAGAGGAGAAGAAGCCAAGTGCGTACCGCGTCGAGCACGCCGCCATGGCTTGTGGCCGTTTCGCCCAGAGTCTGGCGAACCTCGAAGCGGTGTTTCCGGACGCGAGGATCGAGGCCCTGTCGGTAGAGGCACCAACGTGGAAACAGAGGGTCTGGAGGTCGGACAGCGAACAGGCGACCGACATCTCGGCCGAGATAAGACCCGTTCTCGAAGTGGTCACCGAGCTTGCATCGCTCGTTCATCGTGGTCGCCCGATTCCGCGCCAGAAGTTCTATCGCCCGTAGAAACGTGGTGCCACGCACCGAGATCCGCTTCGCTGACGACAACTACGGACAAAGAGCCCTGGCGGTCGGTTCGGAGTCTGGGCAAGATCGCTCAGGAGGTCCGATTCATTCGCAACGAGGAGGGATCACATGAACCGGGTAGTCGTCGTAGGAGCAGGAAACGCGGGCTTGTGTGCAGCGATCTCGGCTCGTGAACACGGGGCTGAGGTCACCGTGCTCGAGCGGGCTCCGTTCGAGCACCGGGGCGGCAACACGACCTACACGGCGGGTCTGATGCGAATCGCCTACGACGGTGCCGATCACATTCTCGCTCTCGTCGACGGGCTGAGCGACGACGAGATAGCCAACACCGACTTCGGCTCGTACTCAGAGCTGGAGTTCATGGAAACGCTTGGCCGTGTCACCGACTATCGCTGTGATCCGGAGCTGGCCGACATCTTGACAGTCGAGGGTCGGGCTGCTCTCGAGTGGATGCGCGACCACGGCATCCGATTTGCTCCCAGCTACGGCCGGCAGGCTTTCAAACACGAGGGTCGCTTCACATTCTGGGGTGGTGCCGTCGTCGAGGTGGTCGGGGGTGGGGTCGGGCTGGTCGAGGGTCTTTTTGCCGAAGCTGAACGTATGGGCATCGAGATCATCTACGAGGCACGGGCGACCGACCTGTTGACCGGTGAGGATGACCCCGACGATCTGACCGTCCGCGGGCTGCGGTACACGTCGGGCGGCCGGGCACATCGACTCGAAGCCGACGCTGTCATTCTGGCGGCCGGCGGATTCC
>JAAETH010000243.1 GCA_024228575.1 Actinomycetes bacterium | reverse complement strand
CCTGGTCAGAGGTGGTGGGCCCGGCGGGACTCGAACCCGCGACCAAGCGATTATGAGCCACATTCCAACCGTCGATCTGATGCCAGGCAGTGCTGTGACGTGGTGTTTCGTCGGAACTACCGTCCGCCTGGTGCCCTCCAGTCGCCCCTGGTGACGTTGCCTATGTTGGATGAAATGTTGGATACGCCAACAGACTGGCAATCATCTGTTCACTGTCGCATCGAGTCCAGTTCCGTGCTGTCGCGTAGCGCCCGTTCCCCCACCCCACAGACCGCCGAAGGGTCGGAACGGCGCGGCGCCGCACTGCTCACGATTCGCACAGAACGCCCACCCTCTACAAGGCAGCCTCGCACAACCGCCCCGGGGCCAGATGCGAGGCCACATTCCCCGAGAGGGTCGAGCCGGCTGGTGCACTCGTGCACAGCGGAGTCTGCCCGAGTATGCCAACTGCTCACAGCAAGATCGGGAGACCCCGGGGCGGGCTCGAACCCCGGGAACGGATCATCACAGCCTGACGAGCGCCCAGGAACAGCACCCAGTCCAACTACTTGCAGTTCTGTTCGGACCGCCGTCCGTCGAGCGGTTCGATCCGGCGCGCGGCCCGTCCGTTTCACGCAAGAGAGGACGGGGACCTCGCTCCGCTGCCATTCGGAACCTCTGGCACGACGCACGATCCGTCGATCTACCATCAGCGTGGGGGTTCAAGCCGGATGGGCGATTGCAGCCCTTGGCTCACGCCGTCAGAGCCCGCGGATGCCGTTGGAAGAGACGGCGTGACGACAAGCTAGGCGTTGCGGTCGGCGCAGACGCGACACTGCTATCGCAGTTCCGGCCCCTCGCTGGCAACGTTCCGGACCCGCTGGGCGAGCGTCGACCGGCCCGGGTGCCCATCACACTCGCGAACCCACCGAAGATTGTGGCTAGATTGTTTGCTCTAAAAGCGCCATACTGGACGGATGGAAGCCGGAGTACGCGAGCTGCGCGACCACCTCAGCCGATACCTCGATGCCGTACGCGCCGGAGACGAGGTGACCGTCACCGACCACGGCAAGGCGATCGCACGTCTCGTGCCCCTCGATCGGCCACGTCCGCTCGATCGTCTCATCGGCGAAGGTCTCGTCACAGCGGCCCGGGCTCCGAAACGCCCTCGATCTGGACCTGGCATCCCCGCCCAAGGCACAGTCAGCGACCTGGTCGCTGACCAGCGCCAGTGATCGCGTACTTCGATACCTCGGCGCTCATTCCCCTCATCGTCGAGGAACCATCGACGCCCGTCTGCCAGCGGCTCTGGAACGAGGCCTCACGCGTCGCCAGCGTTCGACTTCTGTACGCCGAGGCGAGCGCCGCGTTGGCGAGAGCACATCGAATGGCCCGCCTCACCACAACCCAACTCGACCACGCCATACGGGCGCTCGAAGACATCGTGGTAGAGCTCGACCATGTCGAGGTCACTGACCAACTCGTTCGAACCGCTGGGGCCCTGGCGCACACACACGGTTTGCGCGGATACGACGCCGTTCATCTCGGAGCGGGGTTGAGTGTCTACGACGATGACGTTGTATTCGTCACCGGCGACTCGAACTTGGCCGCGGCGGCACAGGCCCTGGGGATCGCCGTATCAAACACCAACGCGTGAGCGCGTCCCTGTGGTGGTGAGTGGCGGGAGCGTGCCCTGCCCGGAAAGTCGCGCGTGGCCGCTGACCAGGCGCGATGCCCGCCATCCTGGATCCTGTCCCGCTCGAATACTCGCGCGTGTGCACTGACCAGCACGTTTGCTCGCCTGTCCCGCTCGAAAAGGCGCGCGTGCGGTTTGACCAGCGGGTTTGCCCGCCATCCTGGTCTCTCATGTCCCGCCTGCTCTACCGCTTCCTCGCCCAACTTGCGCGTGTCGCCGTGCGCTCCGGCCGCTGGAAGGACCTCCAAATCATCGTCCTTCGCCACGAGAACGCAGTGCTGCGCCGACAGGTCGGCCGGCCCTCGCTCAACGATG
>JAAETH010000242.1 GCA_024228575.1 Actinomycetes bacterium | reverse complement strand
GCCCGAAACTGTCGCCGTCGTCGAGGGGGCCGGTGAGCCCACCGCTGACGGAGGAGATCTTCTGCTCGGCCTTGACCGTGCCATCAGTATTCAGGAACAACACATGGGCGGCACCCCGGTCGGTGCCACCGTCATCGCCATACAAGGCTCCAACGGTGACGTCGGCGATCCCGTCACCATCGAGGTCGCCCATGCCGGCCACGGAAATCCCGAAGTCGTCGGTGTTGTCGAGGGGACCGGTAAGGCTGCCGGAGGTGGACGCGCTCTTCTGCTCGGCTTTGACCGTGCCGTCAGCATTCAAGAACAACACATAGACAGCACCTCGAGAACTGCCGCCGTCATCATCGGCGTAGGCGCCAACCCCGATGTCGACGATCCCATCGCCATCCAAGTCACCGATACCGGCCGCCGAAGCACCGAAATAGTCCGAGTTGTCTAGGGGACCCGTGAGGCCACCGCTGACCGAGGAGATCTTCTGCTCCGCCTTGACCGTGCCATCAGCATTCAAGAACAACACATACACAGCACCCCGATCGGTGCCGCCGTCGTCGTCGAGGTGAGCGCCAACGGTGATGTCGACAATCCCGTCACCATCCAGGTCCCCGATATTGGCCACCGAAATGCCGAAGCGGTCGGTGTCATCCAAGGGCCCGATCAAGCTGCCGGTGGTGGAGGAGATCTTCTGCTCAGCCTTGACCGTGCCATCGGCGTTCAGGAACAGCACATAGACCGCGCCCCGGTCGGTGCCACCATCATCATCGCGTAGGGCGCCGACCGCGATGTCGACGATGCCATCACCGTCGAGGTCGCCGAGCCCGGCCACCGAACGACCGAACCTGTCGGCGTCGCCGAGGGGACCGGTGAGCCCACCGGTGGTGGAGGAGATCTTCTGCTCGGCCTTGACGGTGCCATCCGCGTTGAGGAACAACACATGGACGGCACCCCGACCAGAGCCACCGTCATCGTCCTGGAAGGCGCCAACCGCGGCGTCGACGATCCCGTCACCGTCCAGGTCACCAATCGAAGCCGTCGAGGTCCCGAATAGGTCAGAGTCGTCGAGGATGGCGGTCAGTCCGCCAACAGTGTCAGAGATCTTCTGTTCGGTGGCCACGGTTCCGTCAACGGCACCGGTAGGCAGATCCAAATAGTCGGGCTCACCATCCCAGTCCGAATCGACGGCGTCGCGGGGATCACCATCACTGTTGGGGTCGGCGTTCTCTGACGCCGTTGGGGTGCCGTCACCGTCATCATCGGCATCCAAATAGTTCGGTGTCGTATCACCGTCGGTGTCGGGGCCCGCGGTGGTGGCTGGGTCGTCATCGAGATCGGTGTTGGCGTCCTCCTCCAAATC
>JAAETH010000241.1 GCA_024228575.1 Actinomycetes bacterium | reverse complement strand
GGGATCCGTCGATCGAGCTGGACGACGCCACCCTCAGCCCGATGATCGTCACCGTCGATTCGAATGGCGGCGACATCGTCAGTGACGTAGGCCAGACCCCGGTTCGAACCTCCTGGGGAGTTCACAAAGTTCCGACTCGCAGCAAACCCGCTCAACGTGTTGCACACACCGCTGGCCATCCCAGGGGTCTCCGAGATCGCACACACCCAGGTTCCCGTCACATCCAGACCGACCGAGAAGGCGACATCACCCACCTCGGTCACGTGAACCTCGGCGAACTCGAGAGCAACCCCCTCCTCGCCCGCCAGCTGCGGGGCGATGGTGTGCTCGAGCCACATCTCTTGCGTCCGGCCGGACAGATCGGCCACTGGAACCGTTTCCCCCAGGAAGACACCCGGGACGCCCATGCCTCGCACGGACCCGACGGTTTCGACCTCGTCGCCCGGCCGCAGCAATGCAATCCCCACAATCAGCAGCACCACCAGTACTGCAGCAGCAGCGATCGATCGGGGAAGCGGCGATCTGCGCCTTTCGACCGAGATCACGGCGGGATGGACGATGGCTAGATCGTCGGTCGCGAAACCGGCGAGAGTGTCGAGCTGCTCTTGCAGGGTGTTGCTCACGATTCCTCCTCCACCAGGTGATTCGATTTGCGAAGCGCCTCGCGAGCCCGCGAGAGATGTTGTTTGACCGAGCCCTCCGACACTCCCATCACCAGCGCGCAGCCCGCCACGTCGAGGTCGTCCCAATAGCGCAACACCACCGCCTGGCGTTGCCTTGCCGGCAGTGAGTCGAGAGCCCGGTGCAGATCGGAGAACTCCGTCGGTGCCGGCGAGCGGTCGGGGGTGGCAATCAGGTGCCGCCATCGTCTCGCCGTCCCCCATCCGCGTCGCTGGTTCGAGCAGAGGTTCACGGCGACTCGAGTCAGCCAGCCGGCGGGGTTCTCGATCGAGG
>JAAETH010000240.1 GCA_024228575.1 Actinomycetes bacterium | reverse complement strand
TGTTGTCGATCAGGCCAGGAGTGCCTGTCTTCGGATGATCCTTTGGCATCGGGGGTGGGCATTATCGGACGGATCGTGAAGGATTGGGCCTAGGTACTTCTATGGCTCGGTGATCTCGGGTTCGTCGACCGCTGTTTCGCTTGGAACGTCGTCGGGGAGGCCAGTGGGTTGGGCTTGGCTCTCGGGCAGAGCTTCTGATTCGGTTTCGTCTTGCTCGATATCGGGTTCGGTCTGGCTTTCCAGGTAGAAGCCCGCAGGGGCTGGATCGAGGGCGAACCACAGAATGATGTAGGCGAGCAAGCCGGCACCGCCGAGCACCGTGATGACCACCAAGGCGACACGAACCAGGGTGGTGTCCATGTCGAAGTAGTGGCCGAGACCGCTACAAACACCAGCGACCATCGAGTCGTCGGTATCTCGGTACAGGGGTCGACGACGTCGGGGAATGGTCGTGTTGGTTTCGTTGGTCATGGGGGGTCCTTGTATCGGTTGTTGTCTACTGGCGTGGTTGGAGGCCGCTGGTCGTCCCGGTCGGCTGTGGTGTCTATCTCTATCTTGGGACTTCGTCGAGGAGGCCGTCGTACAGGACTTCGCCGTCGACGATGACGACGAGGGTGGCCGAGTCCTCACCGAGGTTTGCTCCGGTGGACTCGATGCTGAGCCCGTCGGTCGTTGTGCCGGTACAGGTCACGTCGTTGGTGTCGGTGTTTCCGTCACAGTCGAGGTCGGCCTTTGGTTCCATCCCATTGGCGTCCAGCACATCGGCTGACGCACTGATGTATTGGGCAAACGAGAGGACATCATCAACCTCGTCGCCGCAGGCCGTGAGCCCGAGCCCGAACAATGAAGCCACCAACACGGTTACGGATACGGGCCGAACCCAGATCGGTCGGCTGGCTTCGGGGTGAACGTTCTCTTCTGTCATTGTCTCTTCCTCGGTAAACAGCAGTCCAGCGACACCGCAGGGTGGGTCGGTTATTGGGATCGGATTCCTCTGGGGCCGCGCAGCAACCGCCGGGGAGGCCGATGACCGCCCAGACTAGATCGAGCATGGCCTTCATGCACAGCCCTCACCGAGATCCCGAGTCACGTTTGCTAGCCAGCGATCGACGGCGAGGTCTCGGGCCGAACGTGGGAGCCGGGTATCCGCCGCTGGGTCTGATGCAATTCATGGCCCCTGGCCTCAGTCACCTGTAAGGGGTCGGCGATCGCGGCAGTCGCGACAAGGCGGTCAGAGCTCTGCGGCGAGCCGTTCGAGGTAGGCGACGCTTGACATGGCGTCGGCGACCGGTCCGTCGCCGGGTGCTGGATCTTCAGCCAGGGCGCAGTCTTGTTCCAGGACATACCAGCCCTGGTAGCCGTTGGCCTCGAGGTGGCGGATCAGGCCGCCGATGTCGACACTGCCCGCCCCGAGAGGTTGGAACATGCCGTCGATCACCGCTTGGCGGAACGGTAGCTGGCCGCTCCGGACCCGTTCGGCCATGGTGTCGTTGACGTCTTTGAGGTGAACATGGTTGACCCGGTCGCCGGCGAGCTTGGCGATGTCGAGCGGGTCGCATCCTGCGAGGAACAGGTGACCGGTATCGAGACAGAGGCCAACCTCGCAACAGCCGAGCATCCGTTCCACGTGGGCTTCGCTGGCGATGGCCATGCCCCAGTGGGGGTGAATGGCTGTCGACAGGCCGTGGTCCTCAGCGTTGTTCATGACCTTGTTGAGGTTGGCGATGAAGGTATCCCACTCGTCTTGGCTCATCTCGATCTCGGTGTCGTAGCCGTCGAAGTGTGAGTCCGGGCCGAGAATGATGAACTCGGACCCGGTCTTGGCCAGCTGGCTGTTGGCACGGTCGACATAGGCCAGTTGCTCGTCGATTCCTCGATCGCGGTAAAGCACCGCAGGTACGAACCCACCTACTACCTGTAGGTCGAATCCTTTGACA
>JAAETH010000239.1 GCA_024228575.1 Actinomycetes bacterium | reverse complement strand
CGCCATGCTTGGCCGATGGCACCGGCGGGCACTTGGACGATACTGTCGGTGTGGGCGGCGACGCGCAGCGTTGCCCAGGTGGACCGGTCGTTGCGGTCAAGGGCGATGAGGGCGCCGGTGTCGAGGACGAGGGCAGTCACGGGCCGAGCCGGGCCTGGGCGTCATTCAGCTCTTGTTCGGTGAAGGCGCCGTGTTCGGTTTCCCAGTCGGTGACGACGTCGCGTAGGCCTCTGGCGGCGAGGCGTCGGCGGGCTGCGTCGGCGAGCCAGGCGGACAGGTTTTGTGCGTCGGCTTCTGCGGCATCGCGTACTGCTGTGGCGAGTTCCGCTTCGATTGAGACCGTGAGTCGTTCAACTGCCATATCTTCATCATACTTCTTCATACTCCGGAAGAGAAGGCGCCCGACGGCATCACCGAGCCGGCGTTATACGTGTGATCGGTGTCAAGGGGTGTCCTTGATGGTGGTGATGAGGTTTTGGTAGAGGGTGGCGCGGTCGGGTTGGTGGTGGGTTTGGGCGTGGTCTCGTTGGCGGATGAGGACGGGGACGAATTGGGGGCCGGTGTTGAAGTAGGCGCAGGTTTCGCAGATGGTTTCCATGCGGCAGTCGAGCTGTTGGGGGCGGGTGCAGAGGCCGTTGCCGAGCATGCGGTGGTGGTGTTGGTGGCGTAGTTGGGTCATGGCTGCGGTTTCGATGTCGGCGGGTAGGGGGCTGGTGGTGTTGGCGGTCGCGTAGAGGGCGTCGATTTGGTGGCAGACGGAGGCGTATTCGTCGGCGACGACTCGGTCGGTGATCTTTGCGTAGACGAGGGTCATTTCGAGGGAGCGGTGGCCGAGGAGGGCGGCGATGGCTTCGAGGGGCATGCCGCGGTTGATGGCTTGGGTGGCGAGGGTGTGGCGGAGCCGGTGGGGGTGCATGTCGGGGATGCCGGCGATGACGCCGATGCGGTTGATGATGCGGTGGACGGTGCGTCGGCAGATGGGGGCGTGTTCGTCGGCGAGGAGGCGGCCGGTGGTGCGGATGTGGTCGGTGTTGGTGGCGGTCCATTGGGCGAAGAGGTCGACGAGTTCGTCATGGAGGGGGATGAGGCGGTCGTTGCGGAGTTTGCCGACGGGGACTCGGAGCCAGTGGCCGTTGTCGCCGATGTGGGTGACGGCGTCGGCGGCGAGGTCACAGAGTTCGGAGGCTCGTAGTCCGGTGCGGGCGAGGACTTGGGCGACGAGGCGGTAGCGGGGGATGGGGTGGTTGCGGGCGGCGGCCATGAACGCGGCGGCTTGTTGGTCGTTGAGGAATTTGGGTAGGGGTTCGGTTCGGGGGGCGATGTCGCCGGTGAGGATGGGGTTGCGGGTGGGGGCGTCGGGCCAGTCCCATTCGATGAGTCGTTCGAAGAAGCTGCGGATGGTTCGGAGCCGGTTGCGTTGGGTGTTGGCGGCCAGGCGGTTGCTGTGGGCGAGTGAGGTCTTGTAGTTCTCGATGTCGGCGCGTCCGATGTCGGCCACGGCGGTGATGCCGGTCGAGGTCGCAAGCCACTGGGCGAACTGGCGCAGGGTGTTGTCGGTGTTCTCGACACTGCGAGGGGCCAGGATGGTGGCGAGCTGGTTGAGGTATCGGCCCATGGTGGCGGCCAGCTGCGGGTTCTGGGCTGATAGTTCGGCCCAGTCACGTTGGGACTTCGAGACCGGAACCCAGGTGTTGATAGCGGGTAGGGCGGTCATTGGTTGATCTCCTGGAGCTCGAGCATTGCGGTGGTGTCGGCGTCGATGCGTTGGGCGGCCTGGCGGTATTGGTCGGCCAGCCAGTCGTTGGATAAGTGGAGATAGATGCGGGTTGACTCGATCGAGGCGTGCCCGGCCTGAGCTTGGACGGCTTCGAGGGCCATGCCGGCTTCGCGGAGCCGTGTCAGACAGGTGTGGCGCAGTTGGTGACAGGTCGCTCGTTCCAGACCGGCGCGGGCCCGGGCGGCCTGGAGGATCTTGTCGACCCCATCGGCGGTCATGGGTTGGCCGCGGGTCGGGCCCTTCAGGGTGACGAACACCCGGTCGGTCGCCGCGCCGGAGGGTCGTTGGTGGTGGAGGTAGTCGCCCACCGTCGCGAAGAACGTGTTGGAGATCGGGACAACACGCTGGCGGCCGCCCTTGCCTTCGGCGATGAACAGGGACCGCTCAGGAACCTGCACGTCGGCCAGGCGGAGCCCGAGGACTTCGCAGCGGCGCAGCCCGCCCAGCACCATCGCGAACACCATGGCCCGGTCCCGGTCGGTGCGCAGCGCCCCCAGCAACGCTTGGACCTCATCGGGTGAGAGGATCTTCGGGAGTGTCTGAGGGACCCGGACCAGCGGCACCTGGCGGCGGCCCCCACGGCGGCGGGTCGATAGGCCCCGGGGCACCGGGTTGGCCCTCGCCCCGGTGTCGCCCCGGGTCACCAGGAACGCATACAACCCTGAGATTGATGACAGGCGGCGGGCGATCGTGCGGGCCGACAGCCCCGACTCGCCATCAGAGATCCGCACCACGGTCCGGTCGCCTCGTTGGGCCGCGATGAACTCGAACACATCGGCCGAGCTCACCTCGACCGGGTCCTTGTCGATCACCGCGAAGAACGTCTTCAGGTCATGGGCCACCGCCCGCAATGTGTTCGGCCGACAGCGGCCCGCCACGAACTCGAGATAGGAATCGACCAGCGGATCACCCAACGCGAAACGGGCATCACCCGCCGGCGTTGAGGAACGGACAAGACACGGGAAACGGTTCATCCCCGCATGCTCCCCGCCCCCACCCGACAGCCCCCGGATGGGTCACGGATCATACGTGTATTAGGCGGTCTGGGACAGTCGGCGGCCGGGATATTGGGCGGACAATATGTGATAGCTGCCGTCGACCAGATGCCGACATCGGGTGGGTCAGCGCACCTCTATTGCGCGTCCAGATGCGCCGTCGATGATGGCGTCTGATCGTTCACGAGTTGGATCACGCTCGTAGTGGCCGTCTTCTTCGGCCATCCAGTACTCCCAGTCATCCAGGGCGTCTTCGCCGTCGCGTTCCACTGCGCGCTGTAGGCGAAGCTCCCGCGAGGTCTCGATCCAGATGACATAGCTGAGGTGCTGAGACCACTCCCGGCGAGCCGCCGACACCCCTTCGATGATGATGATCGGTGCTGGATCGACCGTGTGCCATTCGGCCATGGACTCCGTTGGCCAGTCGTAGCGTTGGTAGATCGCAGGCCGTCCATCGGCGAGCGGTTCGATGACCTGTTGGAGCAGGCGCGGCCACCAGTTGATCGGGTTGTCCGCCGATGCGAAGTCGTCGGTGTGGGCGATCGGAGCGCCGTCAGTGGCGGCGGAGAGTTGGGCGGCGAACGTCGACTTCCCAGATCCCCCGGATCCGTCAACTGCAACCAGCCGAACAGGTCCGGGCCGCTGTCGGATGTTCTTGACGATGTCGTCCAGCGTCACGTTCACATCATGGCGTGGGCGGAGTTCGGTCAGCGCTCGATATCCGGTGATACGCGTGGACCCGAACGCTCCAGATCGCGCGTCGGCAAACCGGCGGAAGGGGGCAGGTGTTGTTCGGAATTGGGGGTGGAGGGTAGGGGATGCGTCTTCGGGCTCGCTCTCTTGTCCGGTTCGTGTTTGGTTCATGTGGCTCATGCTTGGAGTTGGTGGTGGGCGTACCGTGTTGGGAGTGGACGTTTCCGGGCGGGGGCGACTGTGGCGGTTGCGGCGATCAGGGAGATTTGGTGTGGAGGTCATGCTTGAGGAGTCGATCGAGCGGTTGGCCGCGATCTCGGAGGTGTTTGGCTTCGCTGGCCCGCAGCGCCTTGATGGGCGGGCTGGTGATCGAGAACTGGAGAAGCTGCAGCGAGCCACCGGGCCATACCGGGTTCCTTCGGAGCTGAGTGCGTGGTGGAAAGGATGGGATCCGGTCCGGGTTCGTGCAGGTCTTCATCCCCAACGGATGTCCCCATGCCGGACTTGGCCCGAACGGTCAGTGTGAGATCGAGGTCGTGGGTGTCCCCCAGAACGGCGAAGGCCCGGG
>JAAETH010000238.1 GCA_024228575.1 Actinomycetes bacterium | reverse complement strand
CGGTGACGACGCAGTCCTCGTTTCTGTTCCCGCCGTTGGTCGGGGTTACTCAGTTCGGCCAGAGCCGGCTAGCCGCTTCTACAGGTCGAGCGCCCGCACCAGAAACGCTGCCATTTGGCCGCGGGTCACAGGGACGGTCGGGCAGAACCGATCGTTGACCGGCGGGTTGCAGCCTTTGGTGATGCCGGTCGTACCGAGCCATGCGATGTCGGCCTCGAAGGTGTTGCCGGCGGTGTCAGAGAAGGCCGCGGTGGGCCCGACATCGACGGCAGCTTCGAGCGCCCGGTGCAGGAAGGCGGCCATCTGATCACGAGTGACGTCTCGTGTCGGGCAGTAGCGATCGTTGACCGGCGGGTTGCAGCCCTTGGTGATTCCGGCTGCGGCTAGTCGCTCGATGTCGCCTTCAAAGACCGAGTCATCGTCGTCAGTGAAATCGGTGGTGCCGGGAGCCGTCAGGTCAAGAGCTCTGACCAAGAAGGCAGCCATCTGACCTCTGGTGACGCGGTCATCGGGACAGAACCGATCGTTGACCGGCGGGTTGCAGCCTTTTGTGATTCCGGCTGCGGCCAGTGCTTCGATGTCGACTTCGAAGATCGAATCATCGTCGTCGATGAAGGTACCGCTGTCGGGCCCGCAGGGTGCACCCGCCATCGGACCGATGTAGCTCGATGCGATGACCACATTGTCGAGATACAAGCTGATGTCGTGGTCGGGGACAGCGGTGCCTCCGTGATAGACGTTGAGCCAGATCTGCTCGATCTTCAGGCTGTCGGTGTCCCGCCACCGCCAATCGGTCTGCCGATAAGCCTTGCGACCGTCGATCCAAGTTTCGAGCAGGCCATCGTTCACACCCGGCGTGTTGAGCACCAGATGTTGCTCGACGCTGTACCAACGGTCCTTCTCGAGGAATCCGAGATAGCCGTCTTGCCACAGAACGTTGTCGCCGTAGATGGTTCCCTGGTCGGCGTGATAGACGTAGTTGCCGACCGGCACCGTGTCGCCGAGCGGATTGTCTGCGGGAATCGTCAGGTGATAGCCACCGCGGGCGGACCAGCCGTTGGTTCCATTCGACGGGCGGCCACCCCAACCTGCCACGCCATAGGTGCCCGAGATGCCGGGGAGCTTCCCGCCGTAGGTGGGATCCCAGCTTTGGTCGATGCGAACGTAGTAGCGGAAAAATACCTCGGTCGGTTCGGAACCGGTCTGGTCGGCAAACTTGAATCCGACACCCACCCCAGTGTTGGTCCCCGCCGGAACCGTTACCTTGAGCGCCGACCCGTCGATCTGCTCAAAGCCGTTGCTCACGATCTCAAGGGTCGAGGAGTCGGTCCCACCGTCGTAGACATCGGCCCACCCGGAGTCCGCAAACTCAGTGAACTCAAGAACGTCGGGATGGGCGCCGATGCCGGAGTCGTTCGTGTAGGAGTAGGCCAGTCCGTTCTCGGCGGCGGGAAGCGGTCCCGGATCATGCGAAACTCGAAACACCCCAACCTCCATCGACGAGCTGCCGTACTCCTCGAAGCTGTGGAGCTGCAGTGTTGCCGAGTTGACGGAGACACTGGAGGGGATCGGGGAGAGGTCGAATCGCAGCAAGGTCGGATTGCCCCCGATGCGCAACGTCGCCGCATCGCCAAAGCCTTGATAGGTCGAACCATCGAGATGAGTGTCGGCCTCAGGAGTCAACGTCCAGTTGCCGGCGCTGGTCGCAACCGAGAGCATCGGTCGTTCTGCGCTGACCGGGTGTTCCTTGCTGTAGAAGTTGAACGGTCCCGAGCCGCCGGTCTGGCGAAGAAGGAAGCCCTGGTTGGGTGTGCCTGCCACCCACTCGCCGACAAGAGACGTCACGTTCCAGGTATGGGGACCAGGGGTGTTGTCATCGACGAGGTCGGAGGTTGTGTAGGCGGCGGCGCCCTGTGGCGTTCCGTTGGCATCGGTCCAGTCGCCCATGAAGTTGTCCCACTCCAACATGGCGGCCCTGTTGTAGAAGTCGCGGGTGGCACCATCATCGGCCGCCTGTGTTCCTTCGACCCATTGGGCACGAGGGTCATCGGGAGTCAGGGTTGGGTCAGGGCAGGTTTGGGCAAGGGCGGCGGTCGTCACTGTCGAAGGTGTGACTGCCGGCAGCAGCGCTACCAGTAGCCCGGCCAACAACACAAACGACATTGAGCGACGGGATCTCACCTGAACCTCCTCGATCACTTGGTATCGGTGAGATTCCATACTGCTTGAGCCGGGGCGCTATCTGGCATCCGATCTTCCGCTCGCGACTGCGAAGGTCAGTGATCAAGTTCGCCCCATCGGGCAGTCTGCCCGCAATCTTGGAGTCGGGTTCCAAGACCCTCCAGAACGGAGCAACCTCGTCAGGCTCGACACCTTCCTCGAGAGCCGCCACTGCCGTTTCGGCGACCAGGCGCAGTTGGAAACCCGTCATGACCGGACATGCATTGTCGGTGCTGTGCTGCTCCGCAAGGATGCTGCGCAGGTCGGCCTGGGTGCTGGTCTCTCCCCGCGTCGTGGTCCACAGCGCATCCTCGACCGCCTGCGGGCTCGGGATGATCACCATCTCCCCAGGGACGAGGGCGCCGAACGGTTTCTCCTGGACCCGAACGTAGGTTGGTTTGGATCCCGGGTATTTCGTCATTGCTGCTCCTGACCGTCGATCGGCCACTGCAGTTCGGTCAGCAATTCAGCTGGTGCAACGTCGGATGGATGGTTCATGTAGATCTCACGCGTCGGCCCGATCGCTTGGTGCCCATGTTCGGCGATCCACCTGGCGAGCGCCTCGTAGGCCGGACCCATCTCGTCGTAGGAACCCTTGTGGATCACAGCAGCGACGGGTCCGCCGTCGATCTCGATGGTTGGGATCGAGCTGTGAGCGGCTGCCACGGGGATACACATCTCGACGTCGCCGGGACCTTCGGCGTCGGGAGCTCGATGGAAGACGGTGAACGGTATGCCGCTTGGTGCGACGTTTGCTTTCTGGAGCCGATCGAAGACCCGGCCGAATCCGTTCGGGATCTCGGTGAATACCTGCTCGTAGGTGGTCGTGGTTCTGTGTGATGAGACAAGCTGACGGTCGACCACTTTGATGACAACATCGTGCACCACGGTGACGTCCTTTCGGGAGATGAGCCGCTCCAGATAGCGGAGCTTTCTTTCCTGCTTGTCGCGCTGCTGAGCCAGCGTTTCGAGATGGGACGACAACACGATCTCGGGATTCGGTCCATCACGCACCTCGCCGATCTCAGAGAGGGGAACGTCGGCGATCCGCAACATACGAATCACATCGGCGCGCCTCATCTGGTCCAGGCGGTAGTTAGTACTCGTACTGTGCCCGCCGTCCGGCTAAAGCGCATAAAACTGCGGCTACCTCATCAATATCAATCGCAGGCCGCTAATGCGACAAAAAGCAACGAACGACCCAAACGCGATCGTACTTGTGAAAACAACATTTCGTGGCGGATTACGATCTGATCGCGCCGCTTCTTTAACGCGAAATGCTGGCCAGTGACGTGCCTCGCGCGGCCAACAGCAATCGTTGATACAAATCAGCAATATCTATAGGCAAGTCGCGTT
>JAAETH010000237.1 GCA_024228575.1 Actinomycetes bacterium | reverse complement strand
ATTCGCCGAGGAACCGGCCAGAGCCCTCACCCGCAACGCCGCGGTCATCGCCATCGGATTCCTCCCACTCCTGGGCTCGTCACTGACCCCCTATGTCGTCGTCGGCCTGTTCCTGGCAACGATCATCGTGCTCAGCTGGCTGGCGACCATGGTTGCCCTCCCGGCCCTCGTCGGCGGCAACAGCAATGCGACTGGAGGAGACTGACTCGGTGGGACGGTGAACACCCAGATTCACGGTACGGCGGAGCGCTGAGGCCAGCGTGATCCGTGTCGCAGGCGCGAGTACTGTTCCCAGGCACCAAACGGAAGCAACCCAGCATGGGCAGGGCCCTTCGGGGTCGGCGACCTTGTGGCCATCGACGCCGTGGAGGGAGAGGTCGAAGAAGTGAGTGCCCGCACGGTACGGCTCATCACCGTCGATGGGCGACGAGTGCACTCACCCAACCGATCGGTCCTCGATGGGGCCATCACCAACCTCACCAGCGAGGGCCGGCGACTCACCACCTTCATCGTGGGCGCGGCCTACGACACCGACCTGGATCTGGCCCGCCAGGTCATCGTTGAGGCCCTCGGCACCTCCCCGCTGGTCTTGTCCGACCCCCCGCCACAGGCCTTCGTCGAGGAGTTTGCCGACTCGACGATCAACATCGCCTGCCGATTCTGGCACCCACCCCAGATCCAGGCCGAATGGGCCGCTCGCGACGAGAGCATGCGGGCGGTGAAACGGGCCCTCGACGACACCGGGATCACCATTGCGTTCCCACAACGAGTGCTCTGGGTCCAGCCGACAGACGGCTGAGCCGTTGATCGGCAGGGCGAAGACATCGATACCACTCAAGGAACCAGAGCTTGTGCTGTGGCCGCCATGGTCGAATCCGAGGCCTCTTCAATCGCGACAGAGTGAAATGGTGACTCAGGACGTTGGGCCCTGTGATCGGTGGGCGGCACGGAGCAGGATCGAATCCAAGAAATCCTGGGCGCGGATATCTCACATCCTCGGGCCGGTGACTCGAGCGGCGCCCAAGGAGGCGAGCAGATGGCAGTTTCGTCCGAGACCGATACCTCAGCGACCCAAGAGTCCGCAGTAGGGATCGGCCCGTCGTTGCCTCGGGAGCGGCTACCTGATCTCCAGCTGATGCGGTGGGGCGGTGGAGCTGGTCTTGGCGGCGTGCTCCTCTTCTGCTGCACGGTGGTTGTTGTGGGTGCCTTGGGGCTCCCGGACGCCTCCGATGTCGAGACCCTGACCGACTTCACCGACATTGAGTCGGGCCGTATCGCCGAGCACTTCCTGTATCTCGGCGCACTGATGCTGTTCGCCCTCCACGTCTTCGTCTTGCACCGGCTGCTGGCAACGGCACATCAGGCCGCCGCTCTGTTCGGCACGGTCATGGCCGCCTTCGGTCTGATCATCATGGCCGCCTCCAGCATGCTGCACGTCTCGACTGCACCCTTGGCCGATCTCTACACCGCCCCGGACACGACACCGGAGGATCTGCAGGCCATCGAGTTCGCCTGGCATGGCACCCAGAGCGTGTTCGACACCATGTTGACCACGGGTGCGTTGCTCGTCCCGATCGGGATCATCTTCTTCGGCGTCGCCATGTGGAGGGCCCCCGAGTTCGGTCCCCGCCTCGCCACGGTCACCGTCGGGCTCGGTGGGGTGGGAGTCATCGGCGCCACGATCGAGACCATCGACACAGGCTCCGACTTCGTGGCCGCCAGTGTTCTCGCCAT
>JAAETH010000236.1 GCA_024228575.1 Actinomycetes bacterium | reverse complement strand
CGACATCGCCGTCGCGGTCGGCTGAGACCTCACCAGCCGCATGCCCCGGATTCCCGTCGGGGTCACGCCTTCGGGCTCCACCGTGACGGAGGAGCGCGTGGGGAGAGACGGGCCGACCGGCACCGTGGGGTCGATTCGGAACAAGTGCGATTCCCTTGTCCGATGTACCGCCAGCGGCAGGGGTGCGGCTCGGTTCGTGTGACCACACGGGAGAGCTCCCACAGGCCTGAGCCGGCGGGGCCAGGGCCAGGGCCAGGGCCAGGGCCACGCTTGGCATGGCTCGCGGGTGCCAACAGTGACGAAGGTCTGTCTGATCGGGAGCGACAGGTGTCAGGCGCTTGGGATGAGAACACAGGTAGTAGCGTTGGCACGCGCAGTGCAGCTGGGGTCGAGGAGGAGAGGACGCATGCTCGACTTCCAACAGCTCAGGGTCTACAACAGGGCTCTGGACCTGGTTGCCCTCGCAACCGATGTCATCGAAGCGATGGGGCCGGGCCTTTCGCACATCGCCGTTCAACTCGACAAGGCCAGCACCTCGGTGGCCGTGAACATCGCGGAGGGCGCCGGAGAGTTCAGCCCCAAAGAGAAGGGGCGTTTCTACCGGATCGCTCGTCGCTCTGCAACAGAGACCGTGGCGTGGTTCGACGTCCTGCGGCGGAAGCGCCGTATCAGCGATGAACACCACGCAACCGGCACGGCGCTCGGGACCGACTGCATCAAGGCGTTGACCACACTCGCCAAGCGATTCAGCCCATAGGCGCACTCAGAAGCTCGCACCCTGGCCCTGGCCCTGGCCTCCCGGATACCGGCCGCGCCATTCGCTATCTGCTGCTTCAGGGCCCCATCGCCTCCCATAGCAGCATCACGACGCCGGTCGTTCCTGCATCATCAGGTCACACGAAACGATCCGCACCCAGTCGCGAGCGGCGTGAGGGGCCCCGGAAATCCAAGCCGGGAAGTCGTTCGGACCCCTTCCCAGTGCGATAGCAGGCTGGCCGAAAGGAGAGGGGTTCGGGATGGCCAGTGAGGGAAGCAAGAGCGCTGCGAACACCCTCGATGAACTGTCCAGGCGGATCCTCGGAGCTGGATTCGCGGTGCACGCAGCTCTCGGTCCTGGTCTGCTGGAGTCGACCTACGAGGCATGCTCGGAGTACGAGCTACGGTCGAGGGGCATGGCAGTGGAGCGGCAGAAGACGCTGCCTGTCCGCTATCGCCACATCCTTGTCGACGCCTGGTACCGAATCGATCTCCGTGTGGATGACCTCGTGATCATCGAAGTG
>JAAETH010000235.1 GCA_024228575.1 Actinomycetes bacterium | reverse complement strand
CATCGGCGAGATCTCTCAGCGCGAGGTAGACCGCATCATCGTCCGCCGGGCCCAAGCCGGCTTCGTTCAGACGGGCGACGACACCGGCAAGATCATGACTGCCATCGCAGCAGTCATAGACGACCAGCGCGACATTGTTGAGTGCGGTCGCTTCGTTCGTCTGTGTGTTCAGGACGACGGCATCATCCTCGAACCGATCCACCCTGACGTGATCCCGCCGCGCTGCAACCATCTCTTCTCCGTCCATCTCGCCCGTCCTGGCAAACTTCGCCGACACAGGTTGTCTTCGGGTCGGACCCGTTCAGAATTAATTGTACACCCGAGCCGTGATCCGCGGCTACCTGCATCATTTCGACTCTAGTTCGGTGCCGGCGATGCTCGCGTTCGGGATCCCGGCTGTTCCACGGTCCGCACAGAGCATCAGCTTCTTCGGCCAGGATCGCCGCCGCGGCCGCCAGGCCAGCCTCGACACTCAACGCCATCAGCCCTTCACGGCACAAAGCCGCAACCGATCCCAGCTCTCGTGCGAGATCGAGAGCAGAGGTGACTATTCCGAGCGCCGGCACCAAACTACGAACGCGTCGTCGGTGGTGATGGGCGGCCAACGCCTCCCAATCTGGCGTTCCCGCGTTCATGCTGTCGACGGCGACGGGAACCCGGCCGGTGATGTGTCGTTGGAGTCCTTCGGCGTGTTCGCCCAGGGCAACGTGTTGAGCCGGGTCGTGATGGAACGGATGCTGGCCCGGTCCGACGCCCGTTCCAAGGCATCAGCGACGTCGAAATCGGCGCTGTCGCGCCGGTTCGTGACCGGCACCAAGGTCCCGGTCGGGATACCTCAAACGTCTGGTGGCCGAGTTGGACAAGACCTACCCCGACGCTGCCGGATCGCTGCGCGAAGGCCTCGAGGACATGTTCACCGTTCGGCGTCTGGGCATCGACGGAACTCTGGCCCGGACACTGGCATGCACGAACATGAT
>JAAETH010000234.1 GCA_024228575.1 Actinomycetes bacterium | reverse complement strand
CAACAACGCGGCAGCGATGCCAAGGCGCTGCTTCATTCCCAACGAGAAGGTCGAAGCCGTATCTTTCTCACGGCCGGCGAGTCCAACGATTTCGAGCACGTCGTGGATTCGTTGCTCGGAGATACCCCGAAGCGCTGCCATGCTTCGCAGGTTGTCCCAAGCCGACAACGAACCGATGAAGGTCGGTCCTTCGATGAGCGCGCCCACTCGATGGGCGAACCGCTCGGGATGGGTGATCGGCTCGCCAAGTACGGTTCCGACGCCGTCGCTCGCCTCGATGAGACCCAGCAATACCCGGATCGTCGTGGACTTGCCCGACCCATTGGGACCGACAAATCCGACGACTCCCCCACTCGGCACCTCGAACGTGAGGTGGTCCACGGCGGTGAGCTCGCCGAACCTACGGGTCAGACCCTCCGCAGTGATCGCACTCATGACGTTTCCTGTTTCATCGGTCGCTTCTTCCTCTGTTCGTTGGGAACGACCTGACAATACGAAGTGGATCTGAGGGCGATACCAGCGTTTCCTGCGGAGTTCCTGAAGATTGCGCGCTACTGCTCGAGGGGGAGCACGATGGTGATCGTCGTGCCCTCTCCAAGCGTGGAGACCGCGTCTATCTGACCTTGGTGGGCTGTGACGATGCCCTCCGCGATCGCCAGGCCGAGGCCTGACCCTCCAGCGGAACGTTCCCTGCCGGCGTCGGCCCGGTAGAAACGTTCGAACAGATGGCCGAGATGTTCGGGTTCAATGCCCGGACCCTCATCCGAGACTCGCATCCGCACGGTCGTTTCGTCGCTCCCACACGCGAGCGCGAGGCTTGCGGTTGTCGGCGTGTGACGAAGTGTGTTGTTGATGATCGTGGTCAGTGCCTGCGTCAGCTGATACCGATCGGCAGCGATGTGTATTCTCTCGTCGATGTCGGAAGCATCGATCGGGCGCTCAGGT
>JAAETH010000233.1 GCA_024228575.1 Actinomycetes bacterium | reverse complement strand
CTTCGAGCTGGGAGGTGATCATGACCGACGTTGGTTCGAGGCGTACGCCACCTCCTGGCCCAGTCATTGAAGAGATGTCAAACCCTCGATCGCGTAGGCGCTGCAGATCCCGCAGGACCGTACGGCGTGAGACGCCGAGCGCGGCGGCCAGTCCATCTGCGGTGCATCGGGCCCGATGACGAAGTAGCCGCAGTAGTCGCTCCTCGCGTTCGCGGATGTCCATGTACCCCACGCTAGGACATATAGGTGACATGTTCTGGCACTAATCACCTCTATCGTCTGACCAACAGCACCTTCAGCCTTCTTCGCGAGACGAGCCGAAGCCCGAGCATGGCTCTCATCGTGAGAACCCGCTGTACCCCTAGATCCATGTACCCAGCAAGCGAGATCGTCGACCGGCCGCATTGCACGGTTGTGGTCCGGATCGACAGAGAGGAAATTCGATGAGGAACGTACGAGAAGAGCGGACATTGACCGCGCCACGGTCGAGCGTGTGGGCCGTGTTGGCCGACTATCCGAACATCTCCGTTTGGAACGAGGCCATGACGAACAGCTACGCCCTCGGCGACACAATCGAGGG
>JAAETH010000232.1 GCA_024228575.1 Actinomycetes bacterium | reverse complement strand
GGCCGACCTGATGGCACGGGTGCTCGGTGCCGATGGTTTTGCCTTCGCGATCATTCCCCACCCGATCAGCAGTGCCAGCCCCGACGATCTCATGTCGGCGGCCAACCAGGCTGCGGACGCCTGCGCAGCCCAGCTGACGGGCAACCAGATCTAGGGCTTCACGGGCCCCGATTTCAGGAGGTCATGGACCTCGGACCCTTCGCCGCCGGCGTTGCACAGCATCGTCGGGAGAAAGCGGCGGTGTAGTGGTGCGGCCAGTGTCCAGTGGACGGCGCCGAACCAGTGGCTCGTCAACATGACTTCGCCTGGGCATCGACAAGGGTCTCGAACACTTGACGGTCCTGGACGCCGCTGTCGAGAAACCCGATATGGGCGGATAGCCCGCAGGTCTGTGTTGGGAACCCTGTCGGCTCGGGGCGGGTCATGGTGTCCCGGCGCCACAACAACAACACGATGGCTCGAAAGTGACCTACGGCCCAGGCGGGAGAGCGGGGCGACGGGCAGTGTTGGTGGTGATGGCTGTTCCCATGCTCACGTTCATCGGGGGAGCGGGCTCGGTAACCGGGTCAAAGGCTCTTGTTGAAGTCGGCGGCAAGCGGGTGCTGGTCGATTGCGGCTTGTTCCAGGGAAGGAAGAAGCTTCGCCAACAGAACTGGGATCCGTTCCCGGTGGCCCCCGAATCGATCGACGCGGTGTTGTTGACCCATGCCCACATCGATCACTGTGGTTACCTACCCAGGCTGGTCAAGCTCGGGTTCAAGGGGCCTGTGTATTGCACCGACGGGACCCAGATGTTGGCCGAAATCGTGTTGCCGGACAGCGGTTATCTCCAGGAGGAGGAAGCCAACTACGCCAACCGTGTCGGCTACTCGAAACACGATCCGGCGTTGCCCCTGTACACACGCCAGGAGGCCGTCGACTCGTTGGAGAGCCTCGAGGCGGTGCCGTTCGACCATGGGGTGGCGGCTGTAGAGGGAGTCCGGGCGACCTGGCGCAAGGCGGGTCACATCCTGGGGGCGGCATCGATCGACATCGAGCTCGAGGAGTCGGGCAGCCGCATCGTGTTCAGCGGTGATCTGGGCCGATCGACCCATCCACTCCTGTTGCCGGCCGATCCGATTGGGAAGGCCGATTTTGTCATCTGTGAGTCGACATACGGTGACGAGGAACACTCCGCCGACGATCCAGATGACGTGCTGGCCGATGTCATCACGGAGGCGGCTGGTCGAGGGGGAGTTGTGATCATCCCCGCTTTCGCCGTCGACCGCACCGAGGTCGTGTTGTGGCACATCGACCGTCTCGTGGCCACCGGCCGCATTCCGCGGCTTCCCGTGTTCGTCGACAGTCCGATGGCGTGCCGTGCTCTCGATGTCTACCGGGCCGAGGCCTACGCTGGTTCGGAGGAGGTTCGACCCGAACTCAGGGGAAACAAGTTGTTCTCGTCGATCGAGGTCCGTGAAACCCGGACGACCGACGAGTCAAAGGCGCTCAACTCGAGGCGCGGTCCGATGATCATCGTGTCGGCGTCGGGAATGGTCACCGGTGGCAGGGTCATCCACCACCTCGCGAACCGCATCGGCGACGACCGCAATGCGGTGTTGTTGGTCGGGTTCCAGGCCCCGGGTACCAGGGGAGACGCTCTCCGTCACGGAGCGCACCAGATCAAGATGCTTGGCCGCTACTTCGCTGTTCGGGCCCGCGTGGCTTCGGTCGACTTGTCCGCCCACGCCGATGGCACCGATCTCGTCGATTGGCTGGCCACGGCATCACCGAATCCGCGTTTGGTCATCGCGAACCACGGTGAACCCGAAGCCTGCGAGGCTCTTGTCGCCGCGACAGAGGACCGGCTCGGATTCGACGCCGTTGTGGCACGGCCCGGAGAGCGAATCCGCGTCGATTGATTGAGCTAGCTTGAACCACAGGGACCGGTCGAGTTTGGGGGTTGACGGTGCGTTGGATAAGGGACAACGAGTTCGATCCGAAGAGGCCGCTCTGGACCAGAGCAAACGTGGGCGAGGTGCTGCCGGAACCTCCCAGCCCGCTCGGCTGGGATCTTGTGTTCGAAGGCGGCACAATCCTCGGCTGGCGCGACTGTATGACCAACCGTCTCGGCATCGAGGACCACGAGGTCGACCCGGTCCGGCCGGAGGTCATGGGTGTGTTCGGCGGCTTCGCCTATCTGGGCGCGACCATGCTGAGGGTGTGGGCCGAGCGCACACCCGGCTTCTCGGCCGAGTTGCTCGATGCTGCGTACTTCGCGGGTCATCCCGATGTTCCGCCGTATGCGGCCGAGGATTGGCACCAGAACGAGCACACGACCGAGGTCATGACAGGCTGGCTCGGTTGGGTGATGGGCGACATGAACCAGGACGAGCTCGAGGCTGACCGTGTCGAGGCTCATGCGCTTCGCGACGGTCGCCCCGACCTCTCGAAGTTGACCGATCGTCAGTTGCTCGATCGGGCAACGAGCCTCAAGCCGGTTTGCCGGCGCATGTTCGACCAGCACATCAACCAGTCGGGTGCCGCCGGCATTGCTCCCGGGGTCATCGCCTCGGTCTGCGAGGCGATCGGTCGACCCGAAGCCGCCATGCACCTGATGGCCGGCATGGGTGGTGTCGATTCGGCTGCGCCGTCCTATGCCATGTGGGACATGTCGCGTGCCGTTCGTTCACACCCCGACGTGGCCGCCATGTTCGACGAAGGTTTCGACGGTCTCAGCGAACGGTTTCGCAATTGCGGGCAAAGTGCACCGATCGCATTTGTGTCGCGCGTCGACGACTTCGTCGCCGAGTACGGAAGCCGTGGCCCAAACGAGTGGGACATACACTCAGCAAGCTGGGAAACCGATCCCGACCTCGTGCTGGCGCTCATCGACAGCATGCGTCATTCCGAAGACGACGCGTCGCCCGCGGCCGAGAACTCGCGCCGAGAGGCCGAACGTATGAAACTCGGGTCCGAAATCCTCGAGGCACTCGCAGCCGACGCTGAAACCCAGGGCCGGTTCGCGGCCGCGCTGCGCTCGGCCGAGGTGTTCCTGCCGGGTCGCGAACGATCGAAGACGAACATCATCAGGGTCATCGGCGAGGTTCGTGTGGCGGTCTGGGAGATCGGTCGACGGGCGGTCGAACGAGGCGAGTTGAGCTCACCCCGAGACATCTGCTTGCTGTTCGGCGACGAGCTGGAAGCGCTCGTCGACGGAACACTCGAAGACATCGGGGAAATCGTCGAGGGACGTCGTGCCCACCTCGAGTTCCTCGGCACCCGCGAGCCGCCGTTCGTCTTCTCATCACCGCCGCCGCCGAGCTCTGATTGGCCAGAAGTTGGTGGCGACACGGTCGAACACGCGGACGTGGGCGACCAACTGTCCGGCCTGCCGGGGTGTCCGGGCACCGCCCGTGGCCGAGCCGTCGTGATCGACCACCCCTCGGATCCTGGCGATCTCGGCCCAGGCGACATCATGATCGCCCCGATGACCGATCCGGCGTGGACACCCTTGTTCGTCCCGGCGGCCGCCGTCGTGGTCAACGTGGGTGCCCCGCTCAGCCACGCCATCATCGTCAGCCGCGAGCTGGGTATTCCCTGTGTTGTGTCGGTCACGGGAGCGACCGACAAGATCCCAAACGGCGCGACCGTCGAGGTCGACGGCGACTCTGGAACGGTCACCATCATCGACCTGGGTTGACATCTCACCCACCCGAGCCGATCGTGCGATGATCTGTCGATGGCGAACCGTTCGGGATGGGATCGAGAAGGGCAACGTGCCTTGGTGACCGGCGCATCGAGCGGGATAGGTGCGGCCACCGCTGCCCAGCTCGCCGCCAGGGGTTATCAGGTACACGCCGTGGCTCGCAGGGTCGACAGGCTCGACGAGCTGGCGGCTGCCACCGGTTGCGTCGGCCATGTGCTCGACGTTCGCGACTCCGCTGGGCTGGTGGCGCTGGTCGAACACATCGGCCCGGTCGATGTCCTCGTGAACAACGCGGGGCTCGGGCGCATGGACGGGACCCTCGCCGAGAGCACACTCGAAGATGTCGTCAGCAGCATCGACACGAACGTCACCGCTGTCATGGTCGCGACCATGGCAGTACTTCCAGCGATGATCGACCGCAAGCGGGGCCATGTCGTGAATGTCGGGTCGATGGCCGGGCTCTATCCACTCGCCGCGGCCAGCTACGGGGCATCGAAGGGTGCAGTGCACCGCCTATCGACGAACCTGAGGCTGGAGCTGCGTGGAACCGGGGTGCGGGTCACCGAGATCTGTCCAGGGCGGGTCTCCACCGAGTTCTACGACGTGGCCATCACCGATCCCGTGCAGAGGTCGGCAACCAAGGACTCCGGAGTCGACGAGGTCACCGCCGACGATGTCGCCGATGCCATCGTGTACGCCCTTGGCGTTCCGGCCCACGTGAACATCAACCGCATCGAGCTACAACCGACCGAACAGACCTATGGCGGCAGTCGCTTCGACAAGGTGAACCGAGAGGGATAGGAGACCTGATGGACGACGTAGTGTCTGCCGAATTTGTCGACAAGGTGGTCGTCGTCACCGGCGCTGCTTCGGGCATGGGGGCTGCAAGTGCCCGCGAGTTCGCGGGCCGGGGTGCCTCGGTCGTCCTCGTCGACATCGACGAGGTTGGCGCGACTCGGGTCGGGGCCGAGTGCGCTGGAGCCGTTGTGGTCGCGGGCGACCTGGCCGATTCGGCCTTTTGTGATTCAACCATTGCAGCGGTAGTGGACCGATTTGGGTCGATCGATGTGCTGGTCAATGCGGCCGGGACGATCCATAGGGCCAACTCGCTGGGCACCTCCGACGACGACTGGCGACGGGTGATGAGCGTCAATGTCGATGCCATGTTCTTCCTCTGCCGAGCTGCGCTTCGCCACATGACATCGGCTGGTTCGGGGTCGATCGTCAACTTCGGGTCGATCTGGGGAGGTGTGGGCTCCGCGGGCTCGACCGCCTACTGTGTGTCGAAGGGGGCCGTTCACCAGCTGACGCGAGCCTTGGCGCTCGATCACGCCGAGCAGGGCATCAGGGTGAACGCGGTGGCACCCGGCGAAGTGAACACGCCGATGTTGTCATCGCAGAGAGACGCACCACCCACGGCCGAGGATCTCCAAGCCTTGGCAGACGCGACCATTCCGATGAAACGTTTGGCCGAGCCCGAGGAGATCGCAAAGGTCGTCGTGTTCCTGGCTTCAGACGATGCCAGCTACATGACCGGCGAGATCGTCCATGTCGATGCGGGGTACACCGCGCGCTGACCTGGCCTCTCGGGGTCGGTGGCCTCGATGTGAGATGCTCTGACGATGGAACCTGTTCGGTATGTCGATCGTCTGAACGACCGGTATGCGAGGCAGGGATTTCCACCGTACCGCTGGACGGTGAACGAGGATGCGCCCCTGACTCCCCCGACCAAGCCGCTATCGGAGTCGCGGGTCACCCTGCTGACCTCAGGGGGAGTGTCGAGGAAATGTGATGCGGCGTGGAATCCCGATGCGCGCAACAGCTTCCGGCTCGACGAGATCTCCGCTGACAATGCCGCGGCGGCGTTCCAGGTGCACGACAGCTACTACGACGTCACGGCGGCTCGTGACGACATCAACTGTGTGTTCCCGATCGAGCGCATACACGAAGCTGCCGGCGACGGGACCATCGGCTCGGTCGCTCCCCGCCTATGGAGTGGGTTCATGGGTCGCATCTACAAACGGACCGAGTTGATGGAAGAGGTCACCCCGGCATGGGTCGAGCAACTTCGACGCGACGATGTCGATCTGGCCGTGTTGGTGCCCGCCTGACCTCTCGATCACCAGACCGTGGGTCTGGTAGCGAGAGTGGTCGAGGAGGCGGGAATTGCGACGGTGCTGGTCTCGACGGGAAGGGATCTGACGGCACTTGTGCGCCCGCCGAGATCGTTGTTCGTCAACTATCCGATGGGCAACCCCTTCGGCCCATCCGGGGACCCCGCCCACCAGCGGCGCATTCTCGATGATGCCCTCGCACTGTTCGACGCAGTGACCGAAGCCGGAACGATCGTCGACGCCCCCTACGAGTGGCCAGACGATTTCACCGCGGCAGTCGACAAGTCGCTTGGAGCCATGACCGGTGGCTAGTTGTGGCCACCGGGGATGTTCACAGGGACGCGGAGTTGTGCGGAAATGACGTTTGTCTCTGCCGGATGGGTGCCCGGTGGAGGATGATCTGGATGTGTAACCTTTTTTGTGACCCCCGAAGGAGGGCAATCCGTGAATATTTTCGACAAGGCCAAGGGATTCCTGAACAAGGCCGTGGACCAGAGCAAGGGCGCGGCGGACGATATGCGCATGCGGCGCGACCGCGGGCGGTTGATCTCCCAGCTCGGTGAGGCGTACTACCGCAGCACCAAGGGCGAAACCGAGGCTGCAGCCGAGGTCGAACGCCTGGTCGCAAACATCGACGAACTCGACACGGCTGCCACCGAAGCGGTCGACGAGATCGAAGAGGAAGTAGAGATGGATCTGACCGAGGTCGAGACCGCCGAGGCGGTCGAGCCCGACGTCGACGTCAAGACATCGTAGATCCGTGCGCCAAACCGGCGCGTTCCAACATATGGGAGGACGAAGTGATCGACATCATCTTCGGAGACGAGCTTCGAGCGCTTGCGGAGGTTCAGGGCGAATGGTGTGTCTCGATCTATCTACCGACACATCGAGTTGGCGCCGAGAAGGTGCAGGACCCGACCCGGCTGAAGAACCTGACGCGCGCCGCCACTCGCGAGCTGGAAGAGCTCGGATTGCGGCGGCCGTTGGCCGAATCGATGATGGCCCCAATTGTTTCGCTCGAGACCGACGGCCGTTTCTGGGAGCACGTCGACGAGGGTTTGGCGGTGTTCGTCAACGATCAGGACTACACCCTGTTGCGGGTGCCGCGGCCCGTGGAAGAGCTAGCGGTTGTCGCGGATCGTTTCCACCTGAAACCACTCCTGCCGCTGGTCGCATCGGCTGACAGCTTCTATGTGTTGGTGCTCGGCGAGAAGCAGGTCCGCTTGTTGCACGGCAGTCGTCAAGGGTTGTCCGACGTTGCATCGGGCGACGTTCCCCACAGCCTTGCGGAGACACTTCGCTACGACGATCACGAGGCCCAGCTCCAGAGCCACGCATCGAGCCGCATCGGCACCGGACGTGTCTCTGCAACTTTCCACGGACATGGTGTGGGCAAGGACACCAAGGCAAACGACCGCGAGAGGTTCTTCACGATCGTCGATTCGAGCGTGCGCAAGCTGCTCGCCGAGAGCAAGGCTCCGGTTGTGCTGGCCGGTGTGGCGGACACGGTGGCTCGCTACCGTCGGGTCAGCAAGCTGCCGAACCTTCTCGATCAGATCGTCGAAGGCAGCGTCGAGACAGCCTCCGAGATGGAACTCCACATCCGCTCGTGGGCGATCGTCGATCCTCTGTTCGACAAGGGTGCCAGCGAGGCACGAGGCGCGTTTGTGGCGGGCTCGCGACCGTCGCTCGATGCTGTCGCCGATGTGGTTCAGGCGGCACTGAGCGGCAAGGTCGAGTCGCTGTTCGTCCCCGTCGGGGTCCACAGTTGGGGGCGTTTGAACCCCGACGACACGAGTGTTGACGTACACGACGATCGTCGTCCGGGCGACCGCGACCTCCTCGATGTGGCTGCGATAGAGACCCTGGCGCGCGGCGGCAGCGTGTTTGCCGTCGACCCAGCCGACGTCCCGGGCCAGGGACCGCTGGCGGCGGCCTTGCGCTACTGACGGCATCGGGGCTGATCGAACCCGCGGCCCCGAAGGCGCCAGAGCAGAACCGTCAGATCTCTGACGCACCCGCTCGGATCACCACTGCGCAGGGGCTCTCGGGCCTTGCCCTTCACAACAACCAACCGGCGGTGGAGGAGGTGCGTGAACGGGGTGGATCTGCTCCCGGGTCCTCGCCGGATCTGTACTCGGGTCTGGACATGAATCGGCGGGGATTGTGCCGGAGGTCAGGTCGATCGGTTCCTGGCTCTCGGGCGACGTGGGCGTTGGGGCGACAGGCCGTTCGGCGATGCGACGCCGCCGTGCCCGTTCGAGCAGCAGACCGGCGGTCGCGACCAGGGCACCTGCGCCGATGTCCACAACCCAGTGGTTTGCCGTGCCGACCACAGCGAACCCCATGGCCGTTGGCATCAGGATCGCAGCGACGAGTGCGACCTTGCTTCTACCGACGCGGTACCAGGTGAAGGCAATCAGCAGGTTCCAGCCGAAGTGAAGGCTGGGGACCGCCGCATACTTGTTGACCAGCGCTGGTGGTTGAAGGATCCGGTAGGACTCGGAGTGTTGGGTGACGGTGTCGAGATACTCGGGTGTGAACAGGCGGGGCGGAGTCACCGGGAAGGTAGCGAATATGACCAGACCGATGGCCCCCGAGATGAACATGGCGTTGCGCAACTCGTAGTACTCGTCGCGGTGGGCGAGAACGAGCCACGTCAGCGTGACCGCAATGAGTGGCCAGTGACCCCAGATATAGATCCAGTTGACGAGGTTCACAAAAAACCGATCTGACAGAACCAGATCCTGGAGGCCTTGCTCGAGATCGAGTCGCACCCACCGCTCGGCATCGAGTATCCACCCGGCGTTTCGGCTGGCGGTCGAGATACCACCTTCGGTCAGGCCCCTGACGCCGAAATAGGCCAGCGCGGCGAGACCAAACAGGATGCTCTGGCGGACCAGCAATTTGAGCGCGAAGCGCATGACCCATGTCTATCAAGGGAGCTGCTCGATGCCGTAGGGCCCAATGACCTGTCCGGCCATGTGACAAACGGCACGTATCAGGCGGGGCTCAACCCTGCGGTGCGCTCGCCGAAGACGACCCTGGTTCCCGTCCTGGCCATGAGTGATCTGAACCAGATGAACCCCACCAGGAGTGTGACCGTGGTCGTCGCAGGCCCCAACACCGACTTCACCAGGACAAATGTCGCCGGTGATGCGTTCAGCAACAGCCAAAGCGTGATGGAGAAATTGATCATGCTCGTGAACGCCCACCACAGTGACACGTGACGAAAGAAGCGTTGAAGGGTCGGGTGTGCTCTGGTCTGATCGTCGAGGGGGACCATGTCGAGCGTCAGGCGTTCGGCGAGCGGGCGGCCGAGCGGTACCGAAACCAGGAAGGCCCCGCCGACCAGGCAGGTGGCCACGGTCGGTTGGAGGAAGTAGATGAACATGCTGCCGGTCGCAAGAGCGGCGACGGTGCGGGCGGTGAGGGCAAGGGTGGTCAACACCAGCAGCCCAGAGGCCGCTTGTTTGCGGACGACTCGGCGCGTGAGTGCAGCGACCGACCAGGCCAATGCTCCCAACAGAGCGGGGACCGTTCCGACCACCTTCAGCAGTCCCACGAACACGATGACCGGAATGAGTTTGCCCTCGAGGATGTTCGGCAGGGCGTGGAATATGACCGGTCGCCAATGCGGAATCGTCAACGTGGCGGGAATATGCATGGGTTTCATCCAGCACCTGGGTTATGTCAACAGTTGTGTTGAACATCGGCCAGCGGTGACGATACTTCAGCCAGACTGCAAATTGGGCGCGGGCAGGAAAGATCAATGTTTCCAGTCGAGTTCCAGATCGTCCACGATGAGGCCGCAGACCCCGGCCTCGACGAGGCAGGTGGCTCGTTCGAGGGTCTCCACCCCCCACGTGAACAGCAGTGGGGTCCTGGACCTGATGGCGGAAACACTGGCGTCGTCGACCAGGCGTTCATGGACCGAAATGCCGACCCGTTCGTTCAGGCCGGGCAGAAGCCGCGCTAGTTTCAGCTGCATACGATTCCCGCAGCTGCGCAACATCGAGGCGCCAGGGCGATCGCGAAATGTTCTCAACACCCACCAGCTGCGGCACGAAACAACCACGGGGTGAGACTCTGGAACCGCCCTGTTGATCCGGCGTGCGGCCCGAGCGGTGAAACACTTCAGGTCGACCATCAGGGGGGTATCGGGGGGTAGCTCCGCCAGGACATCGTCGATGTGTTCGCCGCGGGCTTCAGATGGCAGCAGATACCACTGCTCCCAGAGGCGCGAAGTAGGTCTCAGGACCTTGGCGTGGCGGAGTTCGATGCGACCCTTGTAGACGTGGGCATCGAGCTCGATGAGGTCGGCTCTCGCCAGGGCCCGCTCGATGGTTTCGGGCCGGTTGCCGGCCCTGTGGGCAACCACCAGGGTGTCCCCGGCGAGGGACTCATCGTCAAGCATCGCGATCATCGTAGCGACGTGGGCCGGGGCCGTTAGCGTGGTGGATCGTGATGTTGGCGTGGAATGAGATGCGCAGGGCCAAGGTCCGCTTCGGCCTGCTGTGTGGAGCCGTCGGGTTGCTCGTGTTCCTCATCTTGTTCCAACAGGCACTGCTGGGAGGGCTCGTCACAGATTTCATCGGTGCCGTCGACAACCAGGACGCTCCTGTGCTGGTCTTCAACGATCAAGCCCGCAGCAATGTCGAGGGCAGCTTCCTGTTTCCAGATCAAGCTGCAGCCATCGCGGGTGTCGACGGTGTGGCCTCGACCGGCTTCATCGGTGAGGGGACCTACACGGTCGAGACCGGCGGAGAGATCCGCGATGCCGTCATGTTCGGCTACGAACTCGGCGGCCTGGGTGCTCCCAGCTCGTTGGTCGAGGGCCGCCTACCCGCCGCCCCGGGCGAGGCTGTGTCCTCGGCGGCCGACCGCGACAATGGTTTTGGCATCGGCGACGTGGTTCAGATCGTGGGAGATGGTGGCCCCACGATAGTGATCGTCGGACTGGCCGATGATCTGCGTTGGAGTGTCGCCCCAACCATGTTCGCCTCCTACGACACGTTCGAGGCGGCCCAGCGCGCCGTCAATCCGCAGTCTTCTGTCGTGTTTCCTTCGCTCGTCGGAGTGCAGCCTGTCGATGGGGTCGACATCGGCGAGCTGACCGATCGCATCAACAGTGAGGTCGACGGTGTCGAAGCCCTGTCGCGCCAAGAAGCCGTCGACGGCAACCCGGGTGTTCAGGGGGTCAGCCAGTCCTTTGGGATCATCCTGGGTCTCGCCTTCCTCGTCGTCACCCTGGTGATCGGGTTCTTCTTCATGATCCTGACGGTGCACAAGGCCAGGGCGCTGACCCTGTTGCGCGCGGTCGGGGCATCGTCGCGATATCTGGTGAAGAACCTGCTGGTACAGATCCTGATGGTTCTGGCCATCGGGTCATTCCTCGGTGTGGTGATGACCGTCGCTCTGCTCCGGCTCGGCCCCTCGGGTGAGGTTTCGGCGAAACTCGATCCCAGTTCGGTCGCCGCGACGCTGCTGGGGCTCGTGGTTCTGGCGCTGATCGGCGGTCTGGCGGCCGTGCGCCGAGTGCTGCGGATCGATCCCATGAGCGCCACCTCGGGAGCCGGCCAGTGAGGATCGCTATCAGGGAACTTGTTCGTCGCCCCGGCCGATTTGCAGTGGCCGGGGGAGCCGTCACGGTTCTGGTCTTGTTGTTGCTGTTCCTCGGGGCACTACTGGACGGCCTGTTCCTCGGGTCGAGCGGTGCGATCCGGATCAACGACGCCGATGTGTTCGTGTTCTCCGACGATGCACGCGACTCGTTCCTGCGATCGAAGGTCGACGGCGAACTCGCGGCGGATGTCCAGTCGGTCGAGGGGGTCGAGAGCGTGTCGGGGTTGGGGCTCACCCTGTTGGGTGTGGGCATTCCCGGCGAGGACGAGATCGCCAACGGGGCCATCATCGGATATGAACGTGGTGCTGGCGATCTGCCGCAGCCACCCCTGCCAGGGCAGGCCTATGCCGACCGTCGCCTGCAAGATCTGGGAGCGGGTGTTGGCGACGTCGTCCTGGTCGGACCTCTCGAGGTACCGCTCGAGATCGTCGGATGGGTCACCGACTCGAACTATCTGCTTCAGGCCGGCATCTGGGTCGAACCCACCACTTGGCGTCGGGTGCAGAACACCAACCGCCCGGATGCACCGGTCGGCGACGACCAGTTCCAGGTACTCGTCGTCGAATTGGAGGCCGGCGCTCAAGCCGCGACGGCGATCTCCGACATCGACACCGTCACATCGACGACGGTGTCGTTGACATCGAACGACACCGTCTTCGCCATCCCCGGCATCCGCGAACAGAACCGCACCTTCAGCACCGTCATCGGTGTCACCCTTTTTGTCGTCGGTCTTGTGGTCGCATTGTTCTTTGCGCTTCTGACCCTCGAACGAGCCGGTCTCTACGCTGTGCTGAAAGCGGTTGGTGCGTCCAACAGAACGCTGGTCGCCGGTGTTGTGGTCCAAGCGATCGTGGTGGCGTTTGGCGCCTTTGTCATCGGCGGAGTGCTGACGTGGGGACTCAGCTTGATGATTCCGCCCTCCGTTCCTGTCGAGTTCCTGGCGAGCCGTGCCCTGTTCGTTCTGTTTGGTGTTGTCATCACCGCCACCGTCGGCGGACTCGTCTCATTGCGACGCATCGTTGCCATCGATCCCGCAAGCGCGATCGGCTAGGACTGGAGACCAGGTGTCAGCACTCCAACTCAGCGATGTTCGCAAGGTGTATCGGTCGGGCGATCAGGACATCGCCGCGCTCGACCATGCCACCCTCGATGTCGGCGACGACGAGATCGTCGCACTGGTCGGGCCTTCTGGATCGGGCAAAACGACGTTGCTCTCCATCGCCGGGGGATTGCTCAGGCCGACCAGCGGTTCTGTTGTGGTCGCAGGTCATGACATCTCTGGCTACGAGGACAAGAAGCTGACAGCGTTCAGGGGAAGCGAGGTCGGGTTCGTCTTCCAGTCGGTGAACCTCGTGCCCTTTCTGACGGCGCGCGAGAACCTTCTGGTCGTGGCCGAGATGACAGGCAAACCCAAGGGCCCTGCTCGTAGCCGCGCCGACCAGCTGCTCGAAGAGTTGGGCCTCGGTGGGCGCAGCCGCAATCTTCCTGACCAGTTATCGGGTGGCGAACGCCAGCGTGTTGCCATAGGGAGGGCGCTGATGAACGAGCCCGGTCTGGCCCTGTTCGACGAACCCACTTCTGCGCTCGACACCGAGATGGGAGAGCAGGTGATGACCCTGATTCGTACCGAGGTGAAAGAGCGCGGGGTCGCCGCGGTCGTTGTGACACACGACACCCGCATGACTCACTTCGCCGACCGCAAGGTCGAGATCACCGATGGAAGGCTGGCCGCGTCAGGCGGTTGAGCGGCACCCGTCGACCCTCATGGCAGAACGATTCGGAACCCGTCGTCGTGGTGGTCGAGGTTGTCGAGGATCGATCGAAGTGCAGCAACGTCGCCCTCGATGATCATCTGGCCGAGTGCAGCTTCGACGTCGGTCTCGCCTAGGACGACGTCGTCGAGGGTCTCCTTCGACATGGTCACGGTGCAATCCGCGTTGGAGTTGTGGTCGTCTGGCACCAGGTTGAGAGCGTGGTTCGACAGGCCCAGTACCCCTCGCTCGCCGGTATCGGAAAGGGTGAGGTTGACGGTGCTTCGCAGCCCGACAACACGATCGGAGAGCAATCGCACACCCATGGCGTCGATCGTCTGCTCGAGCGATACGGCTGCCAGCAGTCCTCGGCGTCGTGGTATGGGTGGGTGGCCGCCGCTGCGCAACTCGCCGGCACCGGCCAGGTAGGCGTTGCGCCAGGTGGCCGACTCGGACTGATAGCCGAGTTGCTCCAGTGCATCGGCCTGCAACGCTCTGGCTTCGTGGTTGTCGGGATCGGCGAATACCAGATGGTTCACAACCTCGCAGACCCATCGGTAGTCGCCGTCGTCGAAGCTGGCTCGGGCCTTGGCCAACAGCTCGTCTGCGCCACCCATGAATTCGACGTAGCGCCTGCCGGCCTCGGTCGGAGGGTGAGACCACAGGTGTGCGGGATTCGCGTCGTACCAGCTCAGGTAGTACTGGTAGATGGCCTTGACATTGTGGGGCAGTGATCCGTAGTAACCCCTGGTGTGGCTCTGCTCGAGGAACGCGGCGGGCAGCTCGAGTTCCTCGGCGATCTCGGCCGCCACGAGGCCCCTGCCGGCCAGCCGCATGGTCTGGTCGTGCATCCAGCGGTAGAGGTCTCTCTGGCGCTCGAGGAAGTCGATGACCACATCGTTGCCCCACCGAGGCCAGTGATGGGAGGCGAACATCAACGTGGCCTCACCACCCCACATCTGCAACGCCTCGCTGATGTACTTCGACCAGGCGAGTGAATTGCGCGCTTGAGCACCTCGAAACGGAATCAGGTTGTGCATCGTGTGCGTGCAATTCTCTGCGGTGCACAACCAGCCCTTGTCGGGGAAGAAGAACATCATCTCGGCCTTCGCTTCGGCATCGGGAGTGTTCTGGAAGATGATGCGTACGCCATCGACGACACGTTCTTCGCCGGTCGCGGAGATATCGATGGTCGGAGCGATGAGGTCTGAATAGGAGATGGGAATACCCATGCCGAGGCCGGCATCGAC
This sequence comes from Actinomycetes bacterium, assembly GCA_024228575.1. Classification (GTDB taxonomy): domain Bacteria; phylum Actinomycetota; class Acidimicrobiia; order Acidimicrobiales; family Poriferisodalaceae; genus JAAETH01. The sequence goes on along the minus strand of JAAETH010000232.1, from coordinate 2,493 downwards.
CTGGCCCTTCGGGCCCTTTGGCAGCAAGATCCCGAACTGGTAGAAGGCGCGTTCGCCCATCGCCTGGCCGGCGACGATGAACTCCGACGTCACCTCCTTGAGGAATCCGTCCGGAGCGATGATGTCGACCTCGCCCGCAGCGACCGCTTCGGGAGATGTGACGCCCAGTACACCGCCGTAGTGGTCGCTGTGGCTGTGTGTATAGATGACCGCCTTGACCGGGCGTTCTCCGAGGTGGGTGTTTGCGAGTTCGAGGGCTGCCGCGGCCGTGGCGGCCGTGGTCAGCGGGTCGATGATCACCCAACCGGTTTCACCCTCGATGAAGGTCACATTCGAGATGTCGTAGCCCCGTACCTGCCACAACCCCTCGTCGACCTGGAACAGACCATGGTGCTGGTTGAGCTGGGCCTGGCGCCAAAGGCTTGGGTTCACCGTCGCGGGCGCGTCAGAGCCTTGTGTGATGAAGCCGTAGTGGCCGATGTCCCACGCTGGGCCAAGGGGTCCGTCGATGATCCCTGTCGGGTGTTGTGCGACCAGACCTCGGCTCGCGAAGTCGAAATCGGTGTCGCCAAGATCGAGGCCATCTCCAGCCCTGCTGTTGGAGGCTTCGGTGTGGGCCGTCGCTTCCTTGGGGTCGAGGGCGTCAGGTACAGGATCGGTGGTCGCCATCCGGCAACGATAGTTCGAACACCCGCGCGCAGACATCTCCTGGCCGCCAGTTCCGGCGCGCTACGGTTCGGCGATGCCGGGGAAGGTCGCTGCTGTCGTCGAAGTGGTTCGTTCGGACCTGTTGAGGGATCAACGACGCCTGGTGGTCGTGTTCGGGTGGGTGGCGGTGGTGCTCATCGTCGGCCTGACGTTCACCGGCGTGTGGCAGGTGTTTGTTCACGAGTCCGATCCATCGTGGTTCGAGTTCTCCGCCGAGTCGACGGCCCGACCCACACCGACGAAGTCGACCGGCTTGGCGGCTCTGCACGGGTTCCTGGCCGACGTTTCGACCATCTTCGCGCTGATCGGCGGCGCGGCTTTCGCCTACAAGGTCGCCTATACCGTTCCGGCGTCGGTGGTGTTCGGCCTGGTCGTGGCGGTCTTCGGAGTATTCAGCGGATCGCTGATTCAATTCAACCTCATCAAGCTGCGAGGCAAGCCCTACGAGGAAGCAGGGTCCGGTTACGCCCAGGTCTTCTCGGAGGACTTCGAGTACATGGTGACCGACAAACACGAGCTCGGAGCGCTGGCTGCCCGGATTTGGGTCGGCGCTCACGTCCTCACGATTCCCCTCCTCCTGGTGGCGGCGTGGTTGGCACTGTCGCGGGTCGCGGCCAGGAGGACCAGAAGCCGAAGCCGCGGCGAACACTGGTTGTTGCGAGAAGACGGCTGACGAGCGGCGAGTCTCAGACCAGGACGACCTTGCCCGTGTGGGCGCTGCGTTCGATCAGGTCATGGGCGCTGGCAGCTTCGGCCAATGGGATGTGATGTCTCACGGTCGGTTCGATCTTCCCGCAGGAGGCGAGGTCGAGCAGCTCGGTCAGCGTGTCTCGATACCAGTCCATGTGTGAGCGCGGGTACTTCATCATGTTCGGTGTCAACCCGATGCGTTTGTGATCGGGGATCAGCTTCAGTGCGCCAATGGTCAGCAGGCCGAGAGGAATCGACTTCGCGCCCACCTGCTTCGTGGCGGTACTTCCCATCGGCACCAGGCGTCCGCGAGGGCTCAGGCAGCGATATGAACGCCAGAGTTGGCGCATACCACCCACAGTGTCAAAGACGACGTCGACGCCGTGGTCGTGGGTCAGTTCCATGACCCGGGCGACGAAGTCCTCGTTGCGGTAATCGATAGATGTTGCCCCGAGGCCGGCAACGAAGTCGTGGTTGTGCCCAGATGCCGTCCCGTACATCTCGAGTCCTGCGAGTCGTCCCACCTGGAGTAGGGCCGAACCAAGCCCTCCTGCCGCGCCGTGGATCAGAACCCGCTCGCCCGTGTGTGCCTCCGCTGTCTGGTGGACATGGAGGTGTGCGGTCAGGTAGTTGACGACCACGGCGACCGCTTCTGCCGGATCGAGGTCCGCTGGAACCCGCACCAGCCGGTCGGCATGGATACAGGTGTACTCCGAGTAGCCACCTCCGTCTCCGAACGTCCAGGCGGCCACCCGGTCTCCGATCGCAAAGGTCGAGACCCCGTGCCCGAGCGCGTCGACCATGCCGACGACGTCTTCGCCGGGGGTGAAGGGCGGAGACGGATCGCCGGGGAACCAGAAGGATCTGGCCATGAGGTCATAGGCGGATACACCGGCGGCGAGGACCTTCACCCGGACCTCACTCGTCGCTGGTTGGGGGAGGTCCTCCTCGATCAGCTGCAGCACCTCTGGCCCACCCCGTTTGGTGACCACAACTCGGTGATTTCGACGGGTGCTGTTCATCGCGATCGCCCTTGTCAGTGTCTATTGATCATCGACATCTTGTCGTCGCGCCGGTAGAGCAGTTTGTCCCCGG
>JAAETH010000231.1 GCA_024228575.1 Actinomycetes bacterium | reverse complement strand
TGCTCGCGGCGCTTCTCGGCATCGTCATCGAACGGTTGACCATCCGGCCGATGGTCGGGCAGCCACTGTTCTCAATGGCTGTGATAACGCTCGGAATCGAGCTGGCCATACGTCCCTTCAACCTCGACGCAACAGCACTCACGGGACGTTCTCTGAGTGTTCCGTGGGGTGCAGGAACGTGGGAATGGGCTGGGGCGATCATACCCAAGTCCTACATAGCGGCGATGGTCTTCGCCGCTATCGCTGGTGTTGCTGTGGCGATGTTCTATCGCTCGCGCCTAGGTGTGGCTATGAGAGCAGTCGCCTTCGACCAGGAGGCGGCGATGGCCCAGGGCATCGACGTCGGGCGCGTGTTCCAGATCGCCTGGGCGCTCGGCATCGCCTTGGCTGCACTCGGTGGCATCGTCTACGGCATGGCCCCATTCCCCCCTGGCGGATCGGTCAGCCAGGAGATTCACCCGATTCTGGCGTTTCGTGTGTTGCCGGTCATCGTTCTCGGCGGGCTCGACTCTGTCGTCGGCGCCGTCTACGGCGGCCTGATGATTGCGATCGCAGAGGTCTTCGCCGGCCAGTATCTGGCCGACTACAACTCGGTCCTCGGACCGGGCTATTCAACCATCGTCCCCTATGTGGTGATGATGATCGTGTTGATCGTGAGACCGTTCGGTCTCTTCGGAACGCCCGAGATCCGGAGGGTATGACGAGATGTACAGACGTCCCCTCCTTCGCACCCAGTACGAACAAGACGCTGCGATCTTCCCGACCTGGTTCCAGAAGGTGGCCCTGGGTCTGGTCATCTTGTTCTTCGTGCTGGCCACCCTCGGTGCGCCGGGGATCGAGGCCGTGCCGAAGAAGTTCCTCGGCAACACATGGATCGACCCCGTCAGCAACATGATGCCGCTGCTCATTGCGGCCTTGGGTTTCAACATCCTGGTCGGTGTGGCCGGTCAGGTCTCGCTTGGCCACGCCTTCTTCATGGGTACCGGTGCCTATACGGCTGTGACGCTCGGTGGTGGCGGCGATGGTGGCATCAAGGCATGTGTGCCGTGGCATGACGAACTCGGCCTACTAGAAGAGGCTGGCCAGTGTGGTCTTGGCCTACCGATGTGGATCTGGCTGCCGCTAGCGGGCATAGTCGCTGCCATCATCGGACTCTTGGTGGCCCCAGCTGCCGTCAAGGTCAGAGGCCTGTACCTGGCCATCGCCACGGTCGGGTTGGTGTTCATCGGCCTCCACCTGGGCCGAACCTTCCCCGAGTTTGCAGGCGACTTCGAGTCTGGTCGCCGTTGGCCGAAGCTTCAGTTCAGGATCTGGAAGGAAGAGACACCACTCGTCGATTTCACCGAGGACGGCCAGTGGTTTGGGCTCATCCATCTGGCCGAGGAGCAGAAGCAGCTCTTCTTGCTGATGACCTTCGTCGGGATCTTCGCACTGATGTCGAAGAACCTCATTCGCAGTCGTACAGGTCGCGCTCTTCAGGCCATTCGCGACCGTGACATCGCGGCCGAGGTGATGGGTGTACCCGAGTTCAAGTACAAGCGCCTGGCCTTCGCTATCAGCTCGTTCTATGCGGGCATCGGTGGAGCGCTCTTTGCCTCGTACCTCGGACGTGTTTCGCCGGTCGATTTCTCGCTCATCCTCTCGGTCGATTTTGTGGCGATCCTGCTCATCGGCGGTGCCGGAACGATGGCGGGCACGGTGCTTGGCACGGTGTTTGTCGAGCTCTTGCCAGAAGTGGTAGAAACCTTCACCGAATGGCTCAGCGACCAGCTCGACGGAAGTGGTCCTGCCTCGTGGTTGGCCAACGTCTTGCTCACCAGCGGCAGCGGCGATTTTGGCGCTATCGCAACTGCGGCGGCGGCACCGGGCTGGCCGATGAGTGTTCACATGTGGAACTTCGCCATCTTCGGCGTCTTGATCGTCGTGTTCATGATCTTCGAGCCTCTCGGCCTCTTCGGCATCTGGCTCCGAATCCGCAACTATTGGAAGTCATGGCCATTTAGCTACTAGGGCCGAACAGACCGACCCCGGCCAGCCGGGGGCAACCAGCGTGCTGGTGCCACTAAGGTGCCGCCACGAATACAACCACCTCAGGAGGGTACAAAGTGCGAAGGATGCGATGGCTACTCGCCATGTTGCTCGCGTTCTCGATGTTTGCCGTGGCATGCGGCGACAGCGACGACTCGAGTGACGACGAGACAGAAACAACAGCGGCCGACACCGACGATGACATGGACGACGCCGACGATGACATGGACGACGCCGACGACGACATGGACGACGCCGACGATGACATGGACGACGCCGACGACGACATGGACGACGCCGACGAGGCCATGGAGGTCGCCACCGACCACGGCGTGACCTCCGACAATGTCATTCGTCTCGGCCTCAACGCCGATCTCTCGGGCCCATTTGCTTCGCTTGTTGCCGAGATCGTCGAAGGCCAGACCGTCTACTGGGAGGTCTTCAACGAAGCCGGTGGCTACAAGGGCTACACGGTCGAGACAGTCACTCTCGACTCGGGCTACGCCACCGACAAGGGCATCCAGAACTACCAGGAGCTTGCCCAGGACGGCGAGGACGGCGTCCTCATGATCACCGAGAACACCGGCTCACCGATCACCTCGGCGATCGCCCCAGACGCCGCAGACGACGACATGCTCGTCATCCCGCTCAGCTGGGCCTCGCTGTGGCCAGATCCCGACTATGGCGCGACCATTCTCGAGAAGCAGACCACCTATTGCATCGAGGCGATCAACGCCATCGAGTGGCTGAAGGGTTACGTTGAAGAGCAGGGCCTCGAGCCGTCGCTCGCCATCGTCACCCGTCCGGGCGAGTACGGCGAGGACGGGGCCGCTGGCGCCGCCATCGCCGCTGCCGAGCTCGGGATTCCCGTCGCATACGACGGCACCAGCCAGGTTGCAGGCGACGACCGCACCGCGGTCATCTCCTCCATCGTCGACTCGGGTGCCACCATGGTGTTCACCACGCTGACGCCGGGTGAAACTCTCGACATCTTCGGCAACGCGGTATCGCAGGGCTTCGAGGGCTACTGGACGGGCAACTCGCCTTCGTTCAACTACCTCGTGCACCTGTCGAGCGACTTCGCCGCCGATTTCGACCAGTACTGGTTCCAGTCGCAGTATCAGGCACCTTGGGCCACGCCGGGTATTCCCGGCATGGAGACCATCATGACCGAGATGGCGGCTCGTCGTCCGGACCTCAACATCTCCGACGTGTACACCACCGGTTGGATCGAAGGCATCATGGCCGAGGAGCTGATCAAGCGGGCAATCGACGATGGTGACCTCACCAGGGCACACATGGTCGAGATCTCGCAGGATCCATCCTTCAGCGTCGAGTTCGATGGTCTTTCGGCTACCCAGTCGTGGCCCGCGGACTACAACGAGGCGGTTGTCCGTTCGTCGTGGATCTATGACGTCGACGCCACTGCGTTCAACATCATCCACACAGGTGAATCGACACCCGAGAACCCGGGTTCCTCGGGCTTGATCCCGATCGCCCAGGACTACGTCGGAAGTGTGGCAGGCAGCTACAACTTCGACGGACCTTGCATCACGCCCAGCTCGTGATGTTTCCCTGACGTAGAGGCCGGGGCGGTAAAACCGCCCCGGCGCTGCGTTGTCCACTGCTCGTCTGCTTCGAAAGCGCTGAAGGAAGATGCTCCAACTCGCAAATCTCGAGGTCGTCTACAACGACGTCATTCTTGTGCTCCGCGGTCTATCGATCGACGTGCCCGATGGTCACGTAGTGGCTCTACTCGGCTCGAACGGTGCAGGAAAGACCACCACGGCCAGGGCCATCACCGGGCTACTCGGTGTTCACGAAGGCAAGGCCACCAAGGGCTCCATCAAATGGAACGGGGCCGACATCACCGATGGAAACCCCGCCACGATAGTCAAGGGTGGCATCTCCCAGGTCATGGAGGGAAGGCGCATCTTCGCGGAGCTGACCGTCGACGAGAACCTTGCGACGGGCGCCTACACGAACAGGTCCAAAGAGTCGGCGAACTATGGCCGGGTCATGGAGTTGTTCCCTCGTCTGCTCGAACGTCACGACCAAACGGCCGGATATCTCTCCGGTGGTGAACAACAGATGCTGGCCATCGGCCGTGCGCTGATGGCTGAACCAAGGCTGCTCATCCTCGACGAACCCTCGCTGGGTCTTGCCCCTCTACTGGTCGAGCAGGTCCGCGACGTCATCGTCGAGATCAACAAGCAGGGCACCAGTGTCCTGCTCATCGAACAGAACGCCATCATGGCGCTCTCCATCGCCAACTACGGCTACATCATGGAGAACGGCAAGGTCGTCATGGACGGCGATGCCAAGAAGCTCCTTGCCGACGAGGATGTCCAGGAGTTCTACCTCGGGCTTCACGGCGAGGAAGGCGAGAAGAAGTCGTTCAGGGACGTGAAACACTACAAGCGCCGCAAGCGCTGGGCTTCGTGAGTACCGGGAGTACGCATGTCAGATAGCAACACGACCCCGCTGCTCGAGGTCGACAACATCACGCTTCGATTTGGTGGCGTCACAGCCATCAACGATGTGTCGTTCAAGGTGAACGATGGCGAGTTGTTCTCGATCATCGGCCCAAACGGCGCTGGCAAGACATCGATCTTCAACACCATCTCGCAGGTGTACCGCCCCCAGGAGGGCGATATCCGCTGGAAGGGCGACTCGATCATGGGAATACGGCCCGATGCCGTGGCCCGCATGGGCATCGCCCGCACATTCCAAAACATCGAGTTGTTCGCCCAGATGACGGTCATCGACAACCTGTTGACAGGCCGCCACATCCGCATGACGAACTCGTGGCTTGCGGGTTCCATTTGGCTCGGCAATGCCAAGCGTGAAGAGATGGAGAATCGTCGACGTGTCGAGGACATAATCGACTTCCTCGAGATCGAACAGTGGCGCAAACACCCCGTCGCTCTGCTTCCCTACGGATTCCAGAAGCGGGTCGAGCTCGGTCGCGCACTGGCGATGGAGCCCGAGTTGCTCTTGCTCGACGAGCCCGTGGCGGGAATGAACCTCGAGGAAACCGAGGACATGGCCCGGTTCATTCTCGACATCCAGCGCGAGCTCGGCATCGCCATGATCCTCGTCGAGCACGACATGGGTCTGGTCATGGATTTGGCCGATCGCATCATGGTGCTCGACTTCGGTCAGCAGATCTCCGAAGGAACACCGGCCGAGGTTCAGAGCGATCCCGCCGTCATCTCCGCCTATCTGGGCAGCGAGATGGCCCAGGTTTCACAAGACACATCTCAATAGGTTTCGACCGCCGGCCAGCCCGAGACCGGCGCGAACAGCGTCAAGTCGATTCAACGGCGACATCGATGGTGGTGCCGTCGAACAGGGCGACCACGCCGTGTGGTCCCATGATCGTGCCGGTGTGATACGTGACCTTTCCACGTCTCAGACGTTCACCCACCGAGGCCGTGAGCCTGTCCCCGGACCGCGCCGGCGCGATGTAGTGCATGTTCGCGGTACTAGCGAAAGCGACCGCCTCGCCGGCGTTCGATGTTATCTGCATCGCGGAATCGGCCAGGGTGAACAAGACCCCGCCGTGACAGGTATCTGCGATGTTGAGCATCGCGGTCGTGACGGTCATGGCGAGTTCGGTGTGGCCTGGGCCGCCGTCGATGAACTCGATGCCAAGTGCCGCTGCTGCGGCATCGGTGGCGAACAGGTCGTTCGGGTTCACGTGTGCTCTGTGTCGATACTCAGGTCGGCGGTGGGCGACCGAAGCGGTAGGTCCGGAAGCCGACTCGCACTAGAGCGCATGGCCGTTCCATCGTTGAACCGTTGCGCCGTTGGGGGAATTCGAGAAACACCGTCCGGCATCACACGAACGACATGTTCTGGCTGTCGGTGACCGCCCGGTAGTAACACCCGGGGCGGGTCACGCCTGCTTCGTCGCGTGTGTGGCAGGCCCCGTCGCCGTCGCGCCTCACGAGGTAGAGCAGGGAGTTCTGCTCACAGTTGACGCGGACATCGATCAGCGAGAGGGTGTCGCCCGAGGTGGCTCCCTTGTGCCAGATCTCGTTGCGCGAAGTCGAGTACAGGACAGCACTCTGACGATCGAGCGTGGCTTCGAAGGCCTGTTGGTTCGCGTAGCCGATGAACAACACCTCGAGAGTGTCGGCATCTTGAAGTACAACTGGAATGACCTGGTGGCCGTCGCGACCGATCTTCGCGACCTTTTCCCAGTCGAGCGAGAGCTCGAGACCATCTTCTAACGCTGAACTCATTCGATGAATCTACCGTCGCAACATTGTCAGTAGTCGACCGATGAGTAGCGGCGAAGTTTCGAGAGCTTGTGCTGCGCTATGTCGCGACGAACAGTGCCCGACTTCGATCGCATCACCAACGAGTCTGTCGTGGCACCGTCGCTGCTGAAACGAACCCCGCGAAGCAGGTCTCCGTCGGTGATGCCGGTGGCGGCAAAGAAGACATCGTCGCTGTCGACCAGTGTGTTCTCATCGAGGATCTGGCCGAGGTCGTATCCGGCAGCGACGGCGGTGGCCTTCTCCCTCTCGTTGCGGGGCCACAGGCGTCCCTGAATCGCTCCGCCCATACACTTGAGAGCTGCGGCTGTGATGACACCTTCGGGGGTTCCGCCAATACCCAGCAACAGATCGGCTCCCGCGCCGGGTTCCGCCGTTGCGATGGCACCGGCGACGTCGCCGTCGGGAATCAGGCGAATACGTGCGCCGGTTTCGCGAACTTCGCGGATGAGGTCACCGTGCCGATCGCGATCGAGGATGACTACCGCCACGTCGCGGATGTCCTTTCCGAGGGCTTCGGCGACCGCTTCGACGTTCTCGGTGGCGGTCTTGTTGATATCGATGGCGTCGCGGGCCGCGGGACCCGTTGCGATCTTCTCCATGTAGACGCAGGGACCGGGGTCGTACATGCTGCCACGCGGCGAGACGGCGATGACGGAGATCGCACCGCTTCGGCCCAGTGCCGCCAGCGTCGTGCCGTCGATCGGGTCGACCGCAATGTCGGTTCTTGCGCCGGTCCCGTCGCCGATCTCCTCACCGTTATAGAGCATGGGGGCTTCGTCCTTCTCGCCCTCACCTATGACCACGAGCCCGGCCATCGGAACACTCTGAAGGACTATGCGCATGGCGTCGACGGCAGATCCATCGGCGCCGATCTTGTCGCCACGGCCCATCCACCGGGCTGCAGCGAGAGCGGCGGCTTCGGTCGTTCGGACGAGTTCCATCGCCAGGTTGCGATCAGGTGCTTCGCGGCTGGATTCGTTCATGTCGGGTCTCCGGGGGCTTGAGCAATCCGTATGATTCAGATCTTGCCCTCTTCCCGTCGGCACCGCCAGCACCTGATTCATCTATGTGAGTCCGCGCATTGCCGCAGCGCTAACGTTGGACGTCGAATTCTCTTGGCCAAAGGAGCTCGAGCCAGTGACCGACACGACCCTTCCATCAACCGTCGACATCATCGTCGTCGGTGCAGGCATCGTCGGGCTGTCCACCGCCCACCGATTGCTGGCGACCGATCCTTCGCGCACCGTTCTGGTGCTCGAGAAGGAGGCGACGCTCGCAGCACATCAGACCGGTCACAACAGTGGTGTCTTGCATTCGGGTGTGTACTACAAGCCTGGTTCGCTCAAGGCCCGCACGGCGGTTGCGGGTCGCACCGAGATGGTCAGATTCTGCGAGGACAACGACATCGCTCACGATGTCTGCGGCAAGGTCATCGTCGCCATTGACGAGAGTGAACTCGGACGCCTCGACGACCTGTTCAGGCGCGCCGGCGAGAACGGCATCGATGCCACCATGATCGGCGCCGATGAGCTCGCCGACTTCGAGCCTCACGCGGCGGGAATCCGCGCGGTGCACGTGCCCTCGACCGGAATCGTCGACTACAGCCAGGTCTGTCAGGTGTTGGCACGCCTGGTGGAAGAAGCGGGCGGGGCTGTGCTCACCGGTGTTGACGTCGAAACGATCGGCGATCGCAAGGGTGGCGGAGTTGCCGTTGAGACATCAAGGGGTTCGGTTGAAGCGAACCTGCTGATCAACTGCGCCGGCCTACAGAGCGACCTGGTCGCCGAACGCGACGACGCCATCGACGATGGGACTCACATCGTCCCGTTCCGCGGCGAGTACTACGAGATTCGTGGCCCCAGGCGCTCGCTCGTCAGGAATCTGATCTACCCCGTTCCCGACCCGAGCTTCCCCTTTCTTGGTGTGCACCTGACGCGCATGATCGATGGATCGATTCACGCCGGACCCAACGCCGTTCTTGCCCTCGCCAGGGAGGGCTACACATGGCGAGACGTCTCGTTGCGGCAGCTTCGAGATCACGCAACCGACGCCGGTTTGTGGCGCCTGGGCCGCAAGTACTGGAAGACGGGTGCCGGCGAGGTTTGGCGCTCGCTCAACAAGCGGGCCTTCGTCAAGGCGCTCCAACGGCTGGTCCCCGAGATCGAGTCCGACGATCTGACACCGTCGCACGCCGGTGTCCGTGCACAGGCTCTGAGGCCGACCGGCGAGCTGGTCGACGACTTCGCGATCGCCGAAACCACACACGCCGTCCACGTCCTGAACGCCCCGTCACCCGCCGCCACGGCGTCGCTGGAGATCGCCCGAAACATCGTCGAGCGGGTCGACGCCCGGCGATGAACTCGCCTGCAAAGGCCCTCCTTCTCACACCCGGCAGTGGAGGCAGCTGCGACCACCAGACCCTGGTGCAACTCGAGTCCGAGCTCGAGGCGAGCAGCGCACTGTCGGTCACCCGGTACGAGTTCGAGTACCGGCGAGCCGGCAAGCGGTCGTCGGGTCGAGCCGATCGCCTCGTCGGCGAACTGACCCGGGCTGTTCGGGCTACCGCCAACGGTCTGGGAATCGAGACGACGGCGATGGTGATCGGTGGGAGGAGCATGGGTGGGCGGGTCTGCTCGATGGCTGTGGCAGACGGCCTCGATGTGGCCGGCCTCCTGCTTCTCAGCTATCCGTTGCACCCACCCGGGGCGCCGGACAATCTGAGGATCGATCACTGGAATCACGTTTCGGTCCCAACACTGTTCATCTCGAGCGACAACGACAGGTTCGGACGTCCCGCCGAGTTCGAGCAACACTTCGATCGTCTCGGGTGCACTCCCACGACGCGATGGCTCTCTGGCGGTGGCCACGATCCCAAACGAATCGACCATCGTCGCGACATCGTCGATCAGGTGGCTACCTGGATCGATCAGCTGGGCGAATAGTCCTCGGGATTGAGTTCCTCGAGCGAGCGTCCGATCGTCTCGGGCAGGGCGACCAGCGCCAACACCAGGCCTGCGAGTGGCGCCAGCCACAACACGGCGATGACAGATCCGATCGAACCCCACCGATCGCTCAACCAACCGGTCAAGGCCAGACCGCAGACGGCTCCGGCTACGCCAGAGGCACTTATCCATCCGACCGCTCGGTTGCGGACATTGCTAGGGAACAGTTCGCCACGGTAGACGCCCAGCGATGGCAACAACCCGCTCGAGAAGATTGCTGCTGCGAGTGCGAGCAGCCACATCGCGACCCCGGTCGTGTTGAAGACAAGGGTCAGAGCCCCGAGGCCGAGGGCAGTCGCCACTGCGAGCACGACCTTGCGTCCCACCGTGTCGGCCATACGTCCCGCTATCAACAGTCCGAGTCCACCCGGTGTGGCCGTCGTGAGCACGAAGAGGGTGATCTGGCCAGCGCTGAAGCCCCGTTCGTCGCGTAGGAACTCGTTGCGGAACTGATCGGCGGGGGCCAGGTACAGGGCGATCGAGAACGTGATGGCCGCGAGGACGAGCAGCGGACCGATGCGGTCCGACAACTTCGCCTCACACGAGCCGGAGCGATACCACTTGCTCTCGGGAAGATTGCGGTGAAAGCTCCAGGCCAGAGGCAGGGCCAGGACGGGCGGAACAAAAGCGATCCGCCACGCCTCGGTCGCCAGATCGGCGATCGGCAGAACCCAGAGCACCATTCCGGCGCCGAGCGCTGATGCCATACCCATGAGGCTGAGAGCGTAGGCCCTTGCCCCGGCCGGCATCTCCTCGACGGCGTAGACCAGGATGACTGTCCCCAATGCGGCGCTGAAGGTCCGCATCACCACCTGTGCCGCCACGAAGCCGAAGGCATTGGGAGCCGCGGCGGTTGCGACTGCCCCGATGGCACCTGCCGCTGTTGCGAGTACGGCTATCTTGCGTCGCCCCTGCCTGTCTGCGAGAGCGACCACGCCGATGGCAAGGAGTGTTCCGAGGCGACCCCATGCGCTGACGATCCCTTGATCTGTTCGGCTCAGCTCGAATTCGTCGGCGACAAAGGTGAGCGTCTGGCCCAACAGTGTTCCGAGATACCCGGTCAGGACGGCGGCAGCGGCGAGGATTCCGAGCATGGTCGATGCCCTGGCGTCGAGCCGTTGGGGTGGCGCCCACCAGGGCTGCCGGCCCGCTTCGTCGGGGCGTCGACGCAGTGCTCGCCGTGTCAGCAAGGCGAAGGCCCATCCGAACCAGGGGATTGCCAGCTCGTATCGGATGTGTTCTGTGACATGGCCGTTGTCGTCGGGCTCGATCAGCCGTTGGTAGTGGTTGAATGGCCCTTCGGCGAGTTCGAAATGCCCCGGCGCGACAAGGCGCTCGAGGACTACATCGTCACGCTCGACGTGTATGTGATCCAGCTCGGCTGGGTCATCCGTATGTTTGATGGTCAGTCTTGGCATTTGATAGTTGGCCCGCGGGTGACGCGGCGGCCTGGAGGCAACATACTGGTGGACATGGATCGCATCGTCGTGAGCGAGAGTGGACCCCTCGAGGGAGAGGTTCCCATACACGGTGCCAAGAACTCGGTGCTGAAGCTGATGGCCGCGTCCCTGCTGGCTGCCGGTGAATATGAACTGACCAACGTGCCTGGCATCGTCGACGTCGCCTTGATGGCCGAGCTGCTCGAGGCGATGGGTGCCGAAGTTGAATTGGCACCACCTGTTTGTCGCATTCTGGTTCCGGAGATCGTTCGGCCCGAGGCACCCTACGAGCTGGTCGAACGTATGCGGGCATCGATTGTGGTGTTGGGCCCGCTGCTGGCACGCAATGGCTTCGCCAGGGTGGCCCTTCCCGGCGGTGACGATTTTGGTCCTCGGCCGATCGACATGCACCTCGACGCCCTTCGTCATCTCGGCGCAGAGTTCGATACAAGACACGGAAATATCGAGGGCAGAGCCGACCAGCTCCTGGGAACCGAAGTCCTGCTCGAGTACCCGAGTGTCGGGGCGACCGAGAACTTGCTGATGGCGGCGGTGCTCGCCAAGGGCGAGACGACCATCGAGAATGCAGCCCGAGAACCCGAGATCGCAGATCTAGCCGAGTTTCTCGGCGCCATGGGAGCCTGCATCTCGGGAGCAGGCACCTCGACGATCGTGGTCGAGGGCACGGAGGAACTTCACGCCACGAACCACTCGGTCGTGCCAGATCGGATCGAGGCTGCGACCTTCCTGGCGGCGCTCGGTGTTGCAGGCGGCGAGCTCACCCTTGCGGGAGCACGATCCGACCATATGGAAATGCTGCTGCGAAAGCTGTCGGACATGGGCATGCAGATCTGTCGGACCCAGACGGGGATTTGGGCAGCGGTCGACGGCCGGCTCGATGCCGTCGATGTGGCAACACTGCCCTACCCGGGCGTCGCGACCGACTACAAGCCCTTCGTCGTGTCGATGCTCGCGGTCGCCAATGGTGTCGGCATCGTGACCGAGAACATCTTCGGTGGCCGTTTCCGGTACGTAGACGAGTTGCGCAGAATGGGAGCCGAGATCAGAACAGAAGGCCACCACGCCGTGGTGAGAGGTCGCGAGAGGCTCTCTGGTGCACCGGTGAGGGCCCACGACATTCGTGCTGGCGCAGCGCTTGTGGTGGCCGGCTTGGCCGCCTCAGGCCGCACCGAGATCACCGGCGTCGACCACATCGACCGCGGCTATACCGATCTGGTGGGTAGCCTCCGAGCGGTCGGTGCCGACATCGAGCGGGAATAGTCGCCGGTTTCAGGTGTTGAATACGTCCGAACTCATGAGGAGGCTCGATGACCGACGGTGACGACATGCGCGCACAGGTCGAGAAGGTCATGAAGATCATCAGGCCGGCGATGCAAGCCGATGGTGGTGACATCGAACTCGTGGAGGTCGACGCCGAGACCGGCCTGGTCACCGTCGAGCTTCTCGGTGCTTGTGGCGACTGTCCGATGTCGGAACAGGATCTGAAGCTCGGCGTCGAACGGGTACTCATGCAGCGCGTTCCCGGAGTCACTTCGGTGGTCAACAAGTCGCTGCTGCCGCCCATGGAAGAGATGACCTTCGAACTCAAGGGCCTCAGCATCTAGTCTCTGCCCAATTCGATAGTGGAGGAGCACCAGTGTCCGAGAATCTTGTTTCCGTCGAGCGGCGCGACGATGGCGTCGCTGTCATAACGCTCGATCGCCCGAAAGTGAATGCCCTGAACTCCGAGCTGCTCGGACAGCTGTTGACGGTGGCCAACGACCTCACAGAGAACCCTCCGGGCGCCGTCGTCCTGACCGGTGGCCCGCGGGTCTTCGCCGCAGGCGCCGACATCGGCGAGTTCGGTGGTCCCGAACGCGCCCGCGAGGTGGGCGGTGCGTTCCGTGCTGCGCTCGACGCTCTCGCCGCGATTCCGAGAATGACGATCGCCGCCGTGAACGGTGTTGCCCTGGGCGGGGGGTGTGAGCTGTCACTCGCGTGTGACATGAGGTTCGCTGCGTCCGATGCCCGTTTCGGTCAACCCGAGATCCTGCTTGGAATCATCCCGGGTGGTGGCGGCACCCAGAGGCTCACGCGTCTGGTCGGAGCGTCGCGAAGCAAGGACATCATCGCCAGCGGTCGCATGGTCGACGCAGAAGAAGCATTTCGTATCGGGTTGGCCGATCGCATTTGTGATCCGGCGAGTGTGCTCGACGAGGCGATCACATATGCCGCCGGCCTGGCCGGTGGTGCGGTGGTGGCGCAGGCCCTGTCCAAACAAGCCATCGACGATGGCCTCGATCAGACTCTCGCGGGTGGGCTCGATATCGAGCTTGCGCTCTTCGAGGAGGTGTTCGGGACCGAGGACAGCCAAATCGGTGTCAAATCGTTCCTGGAGCACGGCCCCGGCAAAGCCGACTTCACCGGCCGCTGACGGCGAAGGGTTCAGACGTCGTCGGTGCGGCTGTGGGTGGGCCGGTTCTGCAACGATCGTGCGAGCCTGAACACGGCATCTGCTTCGTCGCGTCGCAGGTTGGCGTCGAGCATTCTCAGCTCGGCCGCATTCGTGGCGTTCGCTGACACGACGTCTGCGCCCACGGCGTCGCGGTACCGCCGGGCGATCCTTTCTCGCACCGCCAGAATGGCGCCGCGGTATGCGAGGTTGCCCTCGACGTTGTCCGTCTTCATGAGCACCCAGGTCATCGCCCTGTCGAGGCCGCGCTGGCCGACGCCCGCGTTGGCCCAATTGATGACCATCGGTCCGTCACTCGAGAGCAAGATGTTGCCCGGGTGCAGATCGAGATGGACGAGTCCTTCCCCCTTGAACGCGAGACGATCGGGCGGCACCGGGACCTGGTCCAGCAACTCGTGTAGCTGGGCGAGGGTGTGAGCATGTTCGCCCAGTTTCCATGGGCGCGCCGTGAGGTCGTCGAGCATGCTCGGGCCGTCTACGCGATCCATCACAATGGCAGTCTCGTCCGGGTGTTCGTGAACACGGGGAACGGGATATCCGTGATCGAACACCCACTTCATGAGATCGCGCTCTGCCGACAGCGAAGCCCGATTGCGGTTGCGCCTGATGACCCGATTGCGCCCGAAGTCGTGAACGTCGCCGTGACGGCCGCTTCCGACCAATGATCCGACGACGGCATCGGGCTCGTCTTCGGTCGTCGGGTTTCGCTGCTGGACGCGGATGCGAAACCTGGCGAGGTCGCGCCTCATCGCCCGTGAGCGAATCCAACGGGTGGCGAAGGCGCCGGCCGTCCCGCCCAGCCACCAGGGAAGCTCGAAGTGTTCGTCCCACGAGAGGCGGGTTCGGTTTCCTCTTTGGGTCAGGACCACCGATGCGTTTCCTGGGACGCTGCCTTCCTGAACGACCGAGATCGCCACGCCGGTGTCCCAACGGTCGACGGTCATACGCCCCTTGACCTTGAGTGGCCCGATGCCGACCTCGACATCGAACACAACACCTTCGCCGCGGTGATCGTCGCTGACGAAGTCGAGCGTCTCGAGCGCGTTGATCCAGGCGACATGGCTGGCCAGGTCGCTCAGTTCGAGCCAGACCTCGCTGGTGTTTGCATCGATTTCGATCGAAGCGTGGGCTCTCAACTTCTCTCCAGTTGTGATGGAACACAGACGTCGACATGTGTGTGAGCGTTGCCGGCGCACGCCGCGTAGTACCGGTTGGCGAACGATTTGCCGTATGGCTGCGGGTTCTGGTCGGCCACCCTGACAGCCTGGCACGTATACAGTCGTCGAGGTGGATCGGCTGGTGGAGTCTCTTCGCCCTCGCGGCGCCCTCGAGATCATCGACGACGCCGCGATTCTGCTCCGGCGCCGGTTCGTGGATTTCGGCGTCCTCATGGCCCTGGCCGTACTTCCCGGAGTGCTGGTCGGCCTCACCGTCGGCATCGAGTACACGGCAAACGAGTACGGATCCATCGACCCGCGGATCTTGATGATGCGCAACGACGGTTTCGTCGATGAGCGCATCATCTTCGTTCAACTGGCGCTGAGCTCGTTGGGGCTGGCCGTCCTCGCCTACGGCGTCACGCGCTTGACGATCGCCGAGCTGTTGGGCGTTGCGATGGGACCGCGCGACGTGTTGGTCGTGTCGCTGAAGGCCCTTCCCAGGATCGCAACCGCGTGGGTTGTAGTTCACGTGATCGAGGCGGTCGGCTCGCTCGCCTTCGGAATTGGTGGGGTCATCGCCATGGTCATCTTGACGGTGGCCATTCCGATCGCCGCGGGCGAGCCGATAGGTGTCTTCCAGATTCCGAAGCGGTGCATGGAGCTGACCAAGGGAGCCAGGGGGCGTGTGTTCACCGTTGTTGTTGTCACCGGTGTTCTGAGCCTCTTGGTCGGTCTTGCTCTCGCTGCGACGCCCACCTTCTTGACCGAACAATTCCTGAGTGGACGAGCCGCAGCGATCGCCTCGATCATCTACCAGGCGTTCGCCGCCATGGTCATCGCCGCGATCACGGCCGGTGCGGCGGTGCATACTTACATCGACTTGAGGGTTCGGCGAGAGGGTCTCGATCTCGACGTCAAGTTGAGGGCGCTGGCGTGATCGACCAAGATACGGATGAGCTGCGGCAGCGAGCCGAGCAGATTCTCGAACGCCCCGAATTCACCGATCCTGGACCGTCACCACTCGATAGGGCCTTGAACTGGATCGGTGACCGCATCGCCGATGTTCTCGAGCCGATCTTCTCAACGCTTGGCCTCGGTGGAGTGGGGAGCGGTATCGGAGGGTTGCTCGGGCTGATATTGATCGCTGTGCTGGTGGTTGTGCTGGTTCGGGCGGTCGGGAAGTGGCGGAGGACGGACTCCTCGGAGACCGACGACAAGATCTCGACAAACACGACCCGCCGGCTGTCCGCACGCGAGTGGGCAGATCGTGCCACAGCCCACGAGCAAGCCGACCGATGGGACCTCGCTCTCCGATGTCACTATCGGGCGACGATGGCGGGCCTGGCCGACGACAAGATCATCCGCGAAATCCCAGGTTCGACGAGTCGAGAGTGGCGCGATGAGGCGGTCGGAAACGACGTCGCGGCCGAGCCGATGGGCGAGCTGACCGACGTCTTCGATGCGGTTTGGTACGGCCAACACGACGCTCATCGCTCCGAGGTCGAGCAGGCGAAGCGATGGTCCGAGGCGATCTCGTCGAGCGGGAAACGTAGATGAGTCGATCTGCGGTCGGTGTCGTCATGGCAGTTGTTGTCATCGTCGCGGGAGCAGCCGTTCTGTGGGGACGCGACGACGGTCGTGTCGCCGGGCCGCCCCTCGACCCCCGAAGCACGATCGGCAGCGGCACCAGGGCGGCGTGGCTGCTTGCCGAGGACGTCGGTCGCGATGTCAGCGTCGGGCAATTCGACGACCGCAGGGCAGTGACCGTGTTGGTGGATCCCGAGGTCATGGAAGATGTCGAGGTCGACCAGATCCGCGAATACGTCGAGTCCGGCGGAACTGTGGTGTTGCTGGAACCCGACGATCGTCTCGTCGAGCTGGCCGATGTCGACGTCATCGACGGCGAGGTTCACTGCGCTGTCGAGCCCCTCGCCGGGGTCGCGAACCTGACGATCGGTGTCGTGCAGGGCATCGGTGCGCCCGCTGGCTCGCAGCACTGTTTTGCTGTGGGCGATGGCTGGCTCGTGGTCAGCGCTGAGGCCGGCGAGGGACGTATCGTCGCGGTCGGGTCGGCGCGTCCGTTCACCAACCAATGGCTTGCGGAGGATGATCACGCCGCTCTTGTCGTTGGTGTCCTCGCATTGACCGACGGCCCCATCCGTGTTGTTGCGACCAGCCGTGTGGGAGCGATCGGGGAGGGCGGCCGCGACCTCATGGACCTGGTCAGTCCTGTGGTGTGGGCCCTGGTAGCCATGGTTGTTGTTGTGGCGGCCGCATTCACACTGTCGAGAGGGCGGCGTCTCGGGGCACCCGTCCTGGAATCCGACGCGGTCGAGATCGATGCGACCGAGCTGACCCGAGCGACGGCCCGCCTCTACGAACGCACCGACGCGACCGCGGTCGGGGCTGCACGTATGTCGACACTCGTCAGATCAGATCTGGCCAGACGCTGGCGGATCTCGACCGACGAGACCGATGCGGCTTCGATTGCTGCAAGGGTTCGGGCCGGACACGACCAGGTCGATGTGGTGATCGAGGCGTTGGGGACCAATCGGCCAGACGACGATGACGCCTACGTGCGTCGAATAGCGGCGGCGGTCGAGGCCAGGCGGGTCATCACCGGTGCCACACGAACTTCAGCGGGCGACAAGGCCTCGAAACGGAGAACGACATGACGTTCAGCGATGCGGAAGGTGTCACGGGCGGCGGCTCGAGCGCACGAGACGCAATGGCGGCAGTGCGCGATGAGATTGGCAAGGTGATCGTCGGCCAGCAGGGTGTCGTGACGGGCATCTTGACAGCGATGCTCGTCGAAGGACACGTCCTCCTCGAGGGTGTGCCCGGGGTCGCGAAGACGCTGACCGTGTCGACGTTGGCCCATGCGCTCGATCTGGACACACGCCGAGTTCAGTTCACTCCGGACCTGATGCCCAGCGACCTGACAGGCCAGCTCGTGCTCGAGCCGGGTAAGGCGGATTTTGTCTTCAGGCACGGACCGGTGTTCACGAACCTCCTCCTCGCTGACGAGCTGAACCGGACCCCACCCAAAACCCAGGCCGCGCTCCTCGAGTCGATGCAGGAACGACAGGTTTCGACCGGCGGTGCGACCCGCCCGTTGCCGGACCCGTTCATCGTCATCGCCACGCAGAATCCGATCGAACACGAAGGTACGTATCCGTTACCGGAGGCTCAGCTCGACCGCTTCCTGTTCCTGTTGCTGGTCGACTATCCGAGCCAGGCCGACGAGATCGACATCATGCGCCGCCACCACGACGGTGTCGACATGCGCGACCCGGCCGCGGCCGGTGTCAGCCGGGCGGCTGGCCCTGCCGATCTGGCCGCCGCCAGAGCCGAGATCCAAAGGATCGGGGTCGACGATCGCATCCTGACCTACATCGTCGATCTGGCCAGAGCCACGCGCTCGGATGGCGCAGTCGAGTTGGGTGTATCGCCCCGTGGCGCATCGATGTTGCTGCACGCTGCCAAGGCCTGGACCTGGATGAGTGGACGTTCGTTTGTTTCGCCGGACGAGGTTCAAGCGATGGCGCGCCCGGCCCTCCGGCACAGGGTTCGTTTGCGCGCCGATGTGGTCCTCGACGGATCGACTCCCGACGACGTTCTCGGCGACATCCTCTCCGCGGTTCCGGTTCCTCGGTGATCGTCATCGGGCCCCGAGCCTGGCTCTTCGGTGTTGCTGCAACTCCGGTCGCCATGCTGGTCGCTTGGAAGGCGAACAGTTGGGCGACCGGTGCTGGGCTCGCGTCGGTGGTCCTGCTTGTGGCCGTTGTGGTCGATGCCCTTTTCGCCGTCGATCCCGAACACATCGAGATCGAGCGTGACGCACCCAGATCGGTGGTGGTCGACACGGTAGGGGTCGTGTCGTGGGTGGTGACGAACCGCGGCGCGCGCCGGGCCGACCTCGCGGTTGCCGACAGCCTGTTTCCCTCATTTGGTGCTCCGCGGCGGTTTGTGATGTCGCTGACCCCCGACGAACGCGGAACCGCTCTGGTGGACATCAGGCCGTCTCGAAGGGGTCGCTTCGAGCTGGAGTCGGTGACGGTTCGCACGTTCGGGCCGATGCGAGTTGGTGCACGACAGCGCGGCCGAACGATCGCCGACACGATCAGGGTGGTACCGGCCTTCCACAGCAAGCGTGAGGTCGAGCTGAGAATGCAGCGTGCACGCCTGCTCGACATCGGATCGCGTTCGGTCAGGGCTTTTGGCGGGGGTACCGAGTTCGACCAGCTGCGCGACTACTCACCAGACGACCAGTTCCGCAACATCGACTGGGCTGCCACGGCACGCGCCGGCAGGACGATCGTGAGGCAGTATCGGGCGGAGCAACACGAGACACTGCTGATCATTCTCGACAACGGCCGGCTCATGGCCGCTCGAGCAGGTGGTGTCACGAGGCTCGAACACGCGATGGATGCTGTCATGGCTCTGGCATCTGTGACCGACCGCATGGGCGATCTGGTATCGCTGGTGACCTTCGACGCCAACGTCCACGACATCGTCGCTCCGAGCCGGGGAATGGCTCACCTGCGGCGCTTCACCGAGGAGATGTTCGATCTCGAGCCCGTGCTCGGCGAGTCCGACTACGCAGCCATGGCGGCGGAGGTTCTCGCCAGGTTCCGCAGGCGGGTGACCGTGGTGCTGCTCACCGATCTTGCCCCAGCGGTCGTGGAAGCGTCGCTTGGAGCAGCGGTTCGTGCCCTCTCGCTGCGACACGACGTCGTCGTCGGCTCGGTCGTCGCATCGGAGGTCAACGAGTGGCTCGACACGGTGCCCGGCGAGCCCGCTGAGGCCCATCTAGTCGCAGCGGCGGCCGCAGCGGTGAGCCATCGGGCCACGGCCACGATTGCCCTTCGAGCGATGGGAGCCAAGGTGATCGACGCCGAAGCCGGGCGCCTCGGACCCGCCCTGGTCGATCACTACCTGACCAAGAAGGCGATGGGCCGATAGCGGCCCGAGCGGACTCAGCCTGCGAGGACATCGCCGAAGCGTCCGGAAGCGCCAATGGTTGCGGCGGCGCGCCCCCAAGGCAGAACCCAGGTCCAGAATGCGACGAAGGCAGCGATCCCGATGAGCACTCGTGCTGTGGTCGAAAGCGGGGACGGGGTCACAAATGCTTCTATCAATGCCGCCACCCCGAACACGGGGATCAGGCCGAGCACGATCACAGCAGCGCGCTGACCTTCGTCGGCCAACGACTGTGCTCTTGTTCGATCGCCCGGCGAGATGATGCTCCAGCCGAGGCCCAAACCAGCACCACCAGCGACGACTATCGCCGAGATCTCGAGAAGGCCGTGGGGAAGGATCAGCCCCCAGAACAACGACCCGCTCCCGGCGGCGTGCATCATTCCGGCGACCACTCCCACATTGGCCCCGTTGAATGCCAGGACCCACAGGCTTCCGAGGCCGAGCGTGATGCCAAGGGCGAAGGCCAGGAAAGCGACCTGGACGTTGTTGATGAACACCTCGGTCGAGAACTGGCCAGCTGGGGCTGAGGAGTAGTAGTCCTCGAATTCCTCCTCGACGAGGGCCTCGCGCACATAGGACGGTGCCGACGCCTGAAGTGCGGCGTCGGAGTTCGCAATCCAGGTGCCGAATGCCAGTGCTGGTGCAATCAAGACGATCGCCGACAACAGGATTCGGTAGCGGTGAGCCCACACCGCTGCAGGAAGTGTGACGCTGAGGAACGACCGTAGGGCGCGTATCGCAGATGTCCGCGACCCGTAGATGGCGCCGTTCGCGAGACCGACGAGTTCGGTCAGCGACCCGATGAGCATCGGATCCGGTAGGTGTGTCCTGAGCTCGGAGAGATCGGCCGACGTCCGGTGGTAGAGCTCGATCAGTTCGTCTACCTCCGTGCCGGCGAGTTGTGAGTTGCGAGTGCCGGCGCGGCGCGACAGTTCCTCGAGCCTGTCCCACTGGGGGCGGTGTTGTTCAACGAATGATGCGACGTCCACCGCGACCAACGATACGGCGGTGACGAGTACCTTGTGTCCATGGGGCGAGTGGAGGGTGATCGCAGGTTCGGCGCCAGCGCCGTCCCAGGGGCGGTCAGCGTGGTGACGCCCGAGGGTGTGCTGCTCGAGTTTCGGCCCACGGGCATCGCTACGAGAACGATTGGTCGTCTGGTCGATCTGGCCTTGATGTCGGTAGCCCTGATGGTGTCGGGGCTTGTGTTGGGCCTCGTCGCGTTGGCGACCCCGACGTGGGTTGTCATCGCCGCATGGGTCGTGATCACATTCCTGATCCTGTTCGGGTACCCGGTCGCCTTCGAGGTCTTCGGTGCAGGTCGAACGCTCGGTCACAGGGCGACGGGCACTCGCGTGATTCGCACCGATGGTGGCCCGGTCCGCTTCCGCAACGCGGCGATCAGGGCGATGATGTTCCTGGTCGATGGGCCTGTGACCGCCGGGTTCGGTGGTGTTGTCTCGATTCTTGTGTCGTCGCGAAGCCAGCGCCTGGGAGATCAGGCAGCGGGAACAATGGTGGTGAAACTCGCCGACAAATCGCTTGTGCAAGCGGGTCCGGCCATCATTCCCGCCGGATACGAAGAGGTTGCTGCACAAATCGACCTGGCTCGACTGACCAAGGCCGATGTCCTGCTCGCTGTCGAGTTGTTGCGGCGCGGATCCGAGATGCGCGAGGGAGCACAATCCGATCTCGGCTCGCGAGTGCGCAATCACATCGATGCCCGTCTCGGAGGGGTGTGGCGCCCTGGCATGCGGATCGATCCGTTCCTGCGGACGGTCATCGGTGTGTGGGCTCAGTCTGGGGGAAACCGAATCGACACCTTCTCGGTGCGGGGGCGATCGCGAGCCGAAGCCCGTCCCAGACGGACACTCGCAACCGATACGGGTTCTTCAGCACCAGCGGTGGTCGGCGGCTTCACCGCTCCCGGCTGAGGCACCACCGTTCCCAATACGCTGTCGGAGTGGCCTCCGACGATCTTTGTTACCTCGATCATGCCGCTTCGACGCCGCTGCGGACCGAGGTGTTCGATGTGATGGTTCCGTACCTTCGCGATCACTTCGGCAACCCGTCGGGAGCGCATCGGGTGGCCCGCGACGCCCGGCGTGCACTCGAGGAGGCCCGTGACCGAGTCGCTGAGGTGGTCGGTTCGAGCCCTCACGATGTCGTGTTCACGAGCGGGGGAACCGAGTCGGACAATCTCGCAGTACGCGGCTTCGTTTCCCAGGAATACCCAACTCCGGTCTGCCCAGCTACCGAGCACCATGCAGTGCTCGATCCGGTCGAGCATCTGGATGGACGAATCGTTCGAGTTGATTCCACCGGTCGGGTCGATCTCGAACACCTGGCCGCATCCCTCGACCCGAGCGTCGGACTCGTGTCGGTGATGGCCGTCAACAACGAGACAGGGACCATCGCAGATCTTGCCTCGATCTCCGACGTCGTCAGATCGTCGGCTCCTCAGGCCATCCTCCATTGTGATGCCGTCCAGGCAGCCAACTGGCTCGATCTTGTCGACGTCTACGCGAAGGTCGATGCTCTCAGTCTGGCCGGCCACAAGATCGGCGGCCCGAAAGGTGTCGGTGTTCTGGTCGTTTCAGCCAGCGCAACACCACGGCCCATGTTGCTCGGTGGCGGTCAGGAACATGAGCGCCGGTCGGGAACCCAGAATGTCGCCGGTGCTGTGGGCTTCGCAGCGGCTCTCCTCGCCACCACGCGCGATCGAGCTTCACAGGCAGCTCGTGTGAGCGCACTTTCGGACCGTCTCGTCGCCGGAGCGATCGCAATCGAAGGTGTCGAGGCGACCGTTGGTGCCGAAGCCCGCGTTCCCGGTATCTGTCACCTGACCACGTCGGTCAACAGCGAGGATCTATTGATCCTTCTCGATCGTGAGGGTGTCATGGCCTCGGCTGCTTCGTCGTGTGCCAGTGGTGCCCTGAACCCATCGCACGTGCTCCTCGCCATGGGTCGTTCGGTCGCTCAAGCAACGGGCGCCCTGAGGCTCTCGATGTCGCATGGTTCGGACAATGCCCAGATCGACAGGCTTCTCGAAGTTCTGCCACCGGCCATCGAGACGCTGCGCGCCGCATCCGACGGGAGTGGTCGAGCGTGAAGCGCGCTCTCGTCGCTATGTCCGGAGGTGTCGACTCGTCGGTCGCCGCGGCGCTGATGGTCGAATCTGGCTACGAGGTCGAGGGGGTGACGCTTCGTTTGTGGGGCGGTGACTCGGATTCGGGTTGTTGTTCGGTGTCCGATGTCGACGACGCCCGCCGCGTGGCCCAACAGCTCGGGATCGTGCACCACGTCTTCAACTACGCCGATTCGTTCGACGAGGTGGTCGTGACCCCCTACGTCGAAGCCCATGGCGCGGGCCTCACTCCCAACCCCTGCATCGAGTGCAACCGCCACATCAAGTTCCACCGGTTGGTCGAGCGGTCCGATCTGCTGGGGTTCGACGTGCTGGTCACCGGTCACCACGTCCGCAAGGTCGACGTAGCCGGGCGTCCTCGCCTCGCCAGGTCTGTCGACGATACGAAGGATCAATCATACGTATTGCACATGATCGACGAGGAGGTGCTCGCTCGATGTGAGTTCCCGCTCGGCGACATGACAAAAGCAGACGTGCGCGACCGGGCAGCGAAGCTGGGCCTACGCACGGCGCACAAACCCGAGAGCCAAGACGTCTGCTTCATCACCTCGACTGAAGGTCGTTCGCGGTTCCTCGGCGAACGGATGGTCCTCCATGCGGGCGAACTCGTCGACATCGACGGCACCGTGGTCGGCAGCACCGAAGCGATCGAGCTGATCACTATCGGTCAGCGAAGGGGTCTCGATCTGGGCGGATCAACCGAGCGGCGGTACGCCCTCGATGTCGACCTGCCATCACGGCGCGTCGTGGTCGGGCCGGCCGAGCAGCTGGAAACCAATGCGGTTCGGCTGGCCGATCATCGTTGGGTGGCCGAGGCGGTCATCGGGCCGGTGTTGGCCCAGGTGTCCGCCCACGGCGAATCTCATAGCGCAACACTCGACGGGTCGGGACAGCTGTTCTGGGATGTCCCGAGACGCAGGGTTGCCCCGGGCCAATCGGTGGTCTTCTACCGCGACGAGGTCGTGCTCGGCGGTGCTGTCGCTGCGTTGGGCTCGTGTTCAGTTTCTGAGTCCACGTGATCGAGCGACCTCGACGAAGGCCGTGCCACGAGTCGGAACGATCAGCACCGAACTGATCTTGCGGATCTCCGCCGTCCGACCACGCTCGGGCCTTGGCACACATTCGACACCGTCTGTCAGGACGATCTCGAAACTGGCTCCAGGAGCGTCACCGGTCGCGTCGAGTCGATGGTATGCACCGAGGTTTGTGTCGTTGGGTGTGGGCCTGATGTCGGTGACGGTCGAGCGGATCATCAGGAACGCTTCTCGGGTTGCCAGATGGTCGTGCAGCACCAGGCCTGCCGGAACCATGACCAACCACCGCCGTGCCAATCCGTGTAGAGCCCTGGCGCCGATCGAGGCAGCGTAGAACCCGATCACTGTGGCAATCGCTCCCGCGAGCCAACGTTCGTTGGCCAGCAGAATGGGTCCGGTGAGGACCCCGGTCACCAGCACGGCCCAGCCCAGAGGTAGGCCGATCAGGGCGAGTGCCAGTGGCGTTCGGAGCGTGAATCGGATCTCGTCGCCGTACGACGCACCGTCGATCCACTCGTGGCCGACAACTGGACTGAGCGAAACGGTCGCGAGAGCCGCCGGCGGGGTGACGGCCCAAACGACTGACGCCGCGTCGAGGTCGCCAACCAGTGCCGCCAAAGCGATGGCGACGAGTCCGGTCGTGGCACTGATTCGTAGCGTCGTCAAGGTGGCCGGAAGACGGACGAGTGTGCTCATGAGCGCCAGACCCCAGAGCGCCCAGGCTCCAGCAGCGATGAGCCCTTTTCCGAACTCCGACAGATTGGTTGTCGCCTGCTCGATGGCGTCACCTGCGCCACCCACCGACGCGAACAAGGCGGCGGCCATGACGGCCTGGTGGATCCGGCGAACGTTCGGGCGCGACACGGCGAGCCACGATACCTGTCCCAACGGTCACCTAGAGTCCTGGCCGTGGACAACTCGTCGCAGCGACCCGATCCTCCAACAGACGCAGCGGTTCGAGTGGCCGAGCTGAGGCTCATTCTCACCGAACACAATGGCGCCTACTATTCGGGTAGCCCAACCATTCCCGACGCTGACTACGACCAGCTGGTTCGGGAACTGCGGCGTTTGGAGGGCGAGAACCCACAGCTCGCCGACGAGGGTTCACCCACGGAGACGGTCGGTGCTCCAGCAACGTTTGATCCGGTTGCGCACGCAGTCCCGATGACCTCGCTCGACAACGCAATGGACCGCGACGAACTCGATGCGTGGAACGATCGAGTGAGTCGGGTGCTCGAAGACGCGGGTGTGGCTGAACGCCGCTACGTGTGCGAGCTGAAGTTCGACGGGCTCGCAATATCGATCCGCTACGAGAATGGCCGTTATGTGCAGGCGGCTACGAGAGGTGACGGCCGAGTTGGGGAGGACGTGACAGCAAACGTCGCGACCATCACCGATGTTCCCGAGCAACTGTCGGGTGACTTTCCCGAGGTTCTCGAAGTCCGAGGTGAGGTCTACATGCCTGTGTCGACCTTCGATGCCCTGAACAAACGTATGCTCGCTGACGGGCGACCGGTCTTCGCAAACCCGCGAAACACAGCGGCGGGGTCGTTGCGACAGAAGAATTCCGAGGTCACGGCCCGCCGCAAGCTGCGGTTCTGGAGTTATGGCCTTGGTGAGACCGTCGGTCCTCTGGAACCCGAGACAGCGCTCGAGATGTTCGAGCGGCTCGGGAGCCTCGGGTTGCCGATCAATCCCGAGATCAGCTCGTTTGTGGCTATCGCCGATGTTCACGAGTTCTGTCGGCGGTGGCAGGAGCAACGACACAATCCCGATTACGAGATCGATGGCGTCGTCGTGAAGCTCGACTCGCTCGACCAGCGCGATCTCTTGGGATTCACCAGCAGGGCTCCTCGATGGGCCATCGCTTTCAAGTTCCCACCCGAGGAGAAGACGACGCTGCTTCGCGACATCTCGGTTTCTATTGGGCGCACCGGGCGTGCCACCCCCTTCGCGATGCTCGAGCCTGTCTTCGTCGGCGGCTCGACGGTCGGAGTTGCAACCCTTCACAACGAGGACCAGGTACGTCTGAAGGACGTCCGTCCCGGCGATACCGTCATCGTGCGCAAGGCCGGCGACGTCATCCCCGAGGTTGTCGGCCCAGTCTTGGCCGATCGACCATCGGCCTCACAAGTGTGGCGGTTCCCTCAGGAGTGTCCGCGCTGTTCCACCCGCCTCGTGCGCTCCGAGGGTGATGCGAATACCTTCTGCCCGAACAGAACGTGTGCGTCGCGGGTCGAGCAGGGACTGGCACATTTTGCAGGCCGTGGGGCCATGGACATCGAGGGGCTCGGCGAACGGACCGTTGCCGCCCTGGTCGATTCGGGAATGGTGGCAGATGTGGCAGATCTCTACGCCCTGAGCCACGATGACGTTCTCTCCCTCGAGGGG
This sequence comes from Actinomycetes bacterium, assembly GCA_024228575.1. GTDB lineage: Bacteria > Actinomycetota > Acidimicrobiia > Acidimicrobiales > Poriferisodalaceae > JAAETH01. The sequence continues at coordinate 41,897 of JAAETH010000231.1, read as the reverse complement.
TTCGCCGAGACCAGCGCCAACAACCTGCTCGCGTCAATCGACGCCAGCCGCGACAGCCCTCTTCGAAAGGTCCTGATCGGCCTGGGTATCGAGCACATGGGCCCGACCGCATCGGAGGCGCTCGCTCGTCGGTTCAGAACCGTTCATGCGATCGTCGAGGCTTCCGTCGACGAGTTGGCGGCCATCGACGGCATCGGCCCGACGATCGCTGCCAGCGTGGCGAACTTCTTCGCCGACGAGATCAACAAGGCGACCGTCGCCAAGTTGGGAGAGTTTGGTGTTCGGCTCGACCGGGTCGACGTCGCAGAGGTCGAGCAAATCCTGGCCGGGAAGTCCGTGGTCGTGACGGGAACCGTTGAAGGTTTCTCGCGAGACGATGCGAAGTCTGCAATCAAGGACCGGGGTGGAAAGGCACCGGGATCGGTTTCGAAGAACACCTTCGCTCTTGTGGTCGGAGAGGGTGCCGGCGCGAGCAAGCTGACCAAGGCCGAATCACTCGGGGTGCCGATGCTCGATGCGGCCGGCTTCATCCACGTGCTCGAGACCGGAGACCTTCCGGTCGAGCCGGGATGACGATGTGCGCGATCACTTCGAGCCGACCCTGAGTGGACCGTCCACACCGATGGTGACGATTTCTTCGGCTCGAGCGGTACTGTCGGATATCGATGGCGACCACTCGAACCGATCGAAGCTCTCCGTTGGTGCTCGACGGGCGATATCGCCTGGTCGCCCAGATGGGCACCGGCGGTTCGGCGCACGTCTATCTGGCTGACGACCTTCGCCTTCGGCGTAGGGTCGCAGTGAAGGTGCTGCAGCCGGCGTTGCTGAGTCAATCTGGGTTCATCGCCCGATTCGAGCATGAAGCTCGATCGTCGGCGTCGTTCAGCCATCCACACGTCGTCGCCGTACACGATTGGGGCGAGTCCGAGATAGGCCCGTTCCTCGTCACCGAATACCTCGGAGGCGGAAGTCTGCATGGTCTCATCGCTGCCGGCCATCTGTTGACACCGGCTCAAGCTGTCAAGGTCGCGCTCGAGGCCACCAGCGGGTTGAGTGCAGCCCATCAGCGGGGCATGGTTCATCGAGACGTGAAGCCGGCGAACCTGCTCTTCGACAGGGGCGGACGCCTGCGAGTGGCCGACTTTGGCCTCGTGCAGGTGCTTGGCGACACCGGACTGACAGAACCAGACTCGGCCGTTCTGGGCACCCTTCGGTATGCGGCTCCCGAGCGGAGCCGACCCGGTACGGCCGATGGCCGGACCGACGCCTACAGCCTTGCGGTGTCTCTGGTCGAAGCCGTCACGGGTGAGGTACCGGGGCCAAGTGACGATCCGATCGAGCTCCTGGCCTACCGGTGTCTACATCCACTTGTTGTGCCCGACGACTTCGGTGCTGCGGCCGAGCCACTGCGCCGGGCTGGATCCGTCGAGGTCGACGAACGCCCAACAGCGATCGAGTTGATGCGCGATCTGGTCACGGCGACCGAAGATTTCGAAGCACCCGGAGCTCTGCCCCTCGCCGGCGCACTGCTGAACGTCGATGCGCTCGACTCGGTCGATCCGGATTCGGCACAGTGGCAAGCGCCCGTCTCGGACAAGACCCTGCCGGTCACGGGGTCCGAGCCGACCACACCCGCCGAATCGTTTGCCGACCTCGGGATCGAGGTGTTCGACGACGACCGCATCGAGCGGTTTTCGCCCGACGACGGGGCTGTCGAACCGCGGCGACAATCGGCCGGTGCAACCAGCAGCCGTCGCGGCTGGTGGCTGTCCGGCGCAGCCGTAGTTCTGGCAGCCGTTGTCGCCGCGACCATGTACTCGGTGTCGACGGTTGAAACTCCCGCCACGCCGCTCGTCGAACTCGGCAACCTGCGAGGTGAGACGATCGCCGACGTGCGGACATTGTCCGAAGCCAACGATTGGGTGCTCGACGAGGAGCAGGTTCGCAGCGACAAATTCGACAAGGGAACCGTTATCCGGCAGTCGCCGAGCGCTGGTTCACAGATCCCGGCTGGATTCGGTCTCTCGGTCGATGTTGTCATCGGGCCAAGACTGACGATGGTCCCGTGGCTCGTCGGCCTGGACGTGGCTGCCGCGACGAAGCGCCTCGAGTCGCGAGATTTTGGTGTGGTCAGTCGTGAACCCCGCTTCGATGAGGTCGTCTCCGTCGGTGTGGTCATGCAGGCAACCATCGACGGAGACCTGGTCGAGCCTGGTCGCCTGCTAGAGCCCGGTGTTTCGTTCGATCTCGTGGTGTCGAGCGGGCCGGTGCCTCGTGCAGTACCCGATCTTGTGGGGCGCACACGCGAGGAAGCCGCGGCGACCCTGGCCCAGCTGAGACTGGGCCTGACCGAAGCCGAACCTCAGTTCTCCGAAACCGACCCCGACGGAACAGTCATCAGCCAGAGCATCTCGCCGAGCATCGAGGTCGCACGCGACACCATCGTTTCGATAACCGTTTCGAAGGGGCCCGACCGCAGATCTGTCCCCGACGTTTCCGGGATGACCATCGAGGAGGCGACCGCCGCGCTCGAGGCCGTGGGCCTCGAAAGAGCCAGCGTGGCCGGCGGGGGCAACATCGTGGAAGAGACGGACCCCAAGCCGGGCACCTTGCTCAAGCCGGGCGCTTCGGTCGACTTCTGGGCCCCGCGATAGTTCGTATTCGTGGGCCCAAGAGATCAGTTTCATCGGCTTCGTGTAGGCGCGGCTGGAGCGACACCGGTCACCTCTGTTCCGTGGCCCCTGCTGTTCAGGCGGCGGGTGGCCGGGCGGCTCGAGAAGAGCCCGCGCTACGGCACCTACGTGCTGGGCGTGGCGTTGTCGGGAATGTTCTCGGTCACGTTCACGGTGACAATTCTGGGTGTGGCCATTCGCGATATCGCCGCCGAGTTCGATGCTTCGGAATCGGTGGTCTCGTGGGTCATCACGGGGCCGATCCTCGCTTTCGCCCTTGTTGGGCCGGCGCTGGGTCGTGCCGGCGACATCCTCGGTCATCGCCGTGTCTACCTGTGGTCGATGTCGGTTGCCGCCGTGTTCGCCCTGCTGATTGCGCTGAGTTGGAACGAGTGGTCACTCATCTCGTTCCGAGTTCTAGGTGCTATCGGTGGTGCAGCGACGGGCCCGTCGGCAATGGCCATGATCAACCGGGTCTTCGAGCCAGAACGTCGGGTTCAGGCAATGGGTTACTGGTCCATGGTCGCGGCGGGTGCTCCGGTTCTCGGTGTTGTGTTCGGTGGCCCGATCGTCGATCACTACAACTGGCGTTGGATCTTCGTGTTCCAGGCACCACTGTCCATCGTCGCCGTCCTCATTGCTGCTCTCGTTCTTCCGGAGACGGCGCGCGAAGACGACATCACGTTCGACTGGAGGGGAGCAATCGCTCTCGGTGCTGTCCTCGGCCTCCTGCTCGCTGCGGTGAACCGCGCGTCGGCCTGGGGCTGGAGTTCACCGGCCGTTCTCGTCGCTCTGGCCGGTGTTCCCACATGTGCCATGTGGTTCTGGTCGATCGAGCAGCGAAGTCCTGCGCCCCTGTTCCCGCCGCGATACCTCAAGCTGCGAAACGTCGCGGCCCCGATAGGCGCTCAGGCGACGATGAACTTCGCCTACATGGGCGGCTTCATCTTGACGCCGTTGCTATTGCAGAATGAGGCGGCGTTCGGTTTCACGGCCACCCGCGCCGGAATGTTCACCATCGCCAGGCCGCTGACGTTCTCGTTGATGGGACCGCTGATGGGCTGGGTGGCCCTCAAGATCGGCGAGCGCGTCAACGCAATGATCGGTGCGGTGGCGATCGTCGTCTCGATGTTGATGCTCGCCTTCGGCGCGTCGCGAAGGGACGAGATGTGGATCATCGCCGGCCTCGCACTGTCGGGGTTCGGGTTGGGTTCGGCCGGTCCGGCGTTGTCGGCGTCTGTGGCGAACGCGGTAGACGAGGCCGATTTTGGTGTCGCCGGTGCTGCCCAGCAGATGGCAGCCCAGATCGGGGTGGTGATCGGCATCGAGGTCATGCAGTCGGTGCAGCTGGCGGCGGAGGGTTCTGTGGGCGTCCTCGACTCGTTCTCGCGTTCGTATCTCGTCGGAGCGGTCGTCGCTTCGTTTGCGTTTGTGGCTGCCGTATTTGTCGTCTCGACGCCCAGGGAGTAGGCGCTGGTCGGCAGCGATCCCTGGGCGCATACCCACTAGTCGGCAGTGAGGGAACGGAGCTTCTCGGCGACCTCGCGCTGGGCATCGTCGGGTTCGACAGTGTCGCCCTGGACGACGAGCAATTTGGCCATGTCTCCTTCGATGAGAACCCGGCCGGACATGAAGGCCATCATGATCTCTTGTGGGTTGCTCGTCATGAACAGGGTCTTGGCGGTGTCGTAGTCGGTGGTGATGGTCACGTCTGCTTCGTCGGTGTGGCCATGATCGACCTCGGCGACACCCGACCTGGTGTCGACGTGGAGGTACAGCGTGCCCGTCCCGAACGGCACGTCGTTGATCACCTGGTTCATCACGATCGATTGTTCTGGCGCTGCGATCCGGCCCAGGTATTCGGTCTGAAGGCCAACCACTGCCTCGATCCATTCGTCTGACAGGAACGTGTGGGGCATTTCAGATCCTCTGGTGCTGGAGCGGACAGGCTCGATGAGTCCACCGATATCATCACAGTGTGCCGCCCGAGGGAACCGGTCTCACTTCGGAGCCGTAGGTGTGGCCGTTCACCTCCATCGACCATGTACCCGTTTGCGACCAACAAGAAACGAAGGGAACGATTCGTGACAGAACGGATCTCCAGGCCAGAGGTTGCACACGTTGCCCATCTGGCGAGACTCGACCTCGACGAGGCAGCTCTCGACCATTTCACCGAACACCTCGCGAGCATCTTGGACCACGCCGCCGAGATAGAAGCCCTCGACCTCACGGACGTCGACCCGATGGTGCACCCCTTGCCATTGGGTAATGTCATGCGCGACGACGTGCGGGCGATGGCGCTCGACCGCGATGAGGTGTTGGCGCAGGCCCCACAGTCCGACGACGGATTCTTCGTGGTGCCCGCAATCCTCGGGGCTGAACAATGAACCAGAGGGCGAAGGTTGCACGATGAGCTTCGCGTTGTCGATTGCGGCCGAGGTGCGGTCGGGCGAACGTACTGCGGTCGATGTCCTCGATGAACACCTCGGCCGGATTGACACCTCCGAGGACGAGGTCCACGCCTTCAATCTGGTCACTCGCGATCTAGCGAGGCATCAGGCCGAGGGTATCGATGCTGCTGTTGCCGATGGACGCGATCCCGGACCTCTTGCCGGTGTGCCGATCGCGCTGAAGGACAACATGTGCACCAGGGGTGTGCCCACAACATGTTCGTCGCGGATTCTGTCCGATTGGCGTCCACCCTACGACGCCACTGTGGTCGAACGACTCGCAGCGGCCGGTGCCGTCTTGGTCGGCAAGACCAACCTCGACGAGTTCGCGATGGGTTCGTCCACCGAAAATTCTGCGTTCGGCCCGACCCGCAACCCGCACGATCTTTCGCGTGTGCCCGGTGGCAGTTCCGGTGGTAGCGCCGCGGCGGTTGCTGCGAGGTTTGTCCCGGTGGCGTTGGGGTCCGACACCGGCGGATCGATTCGTCAGCCCGCAGCCATGTGTGGTGTTGTCGGGGTCAAGCCGACCTATGGTGCGGTGTCGCGGTTCGGGCTGGTCGCGTTTGCGTCCTCGCTGGACCAGATCGGGCCGCTCGCCAACTCGGTCGCCGATGCTGCGGCGACCCTCGAGGTCATCAGTGGTCACGACAAATTCGATTCGACGTCGATCGAGCGGGCGCCCCTCGATTTGACCTCGCAACTGGGGCTCGGCATCGATGGGCTGAAGATTGGTGTGGTCAAGGAGCTGAACGCCGCTGCCGACACCGACGTTCAGGTCCGGGTCGATGCCGCCCTCGAGCTTCTGGCTTCGGCTGGTGCAGATGTTGTCGAGGTATCGGTCCCGGCTGTCACCTACGGCCTGACGGCCTACTACCTGATCGCCCCTGCCGAGGCATCGTCGAATCTCGCACGGTTCGACGGTGTCAGGTACGGGCTGCGGATCGATGGCGACGATGTCCACGAGATGATGGTCAACACTCGCACCGCCGGATTTGGCGACGAGGTCAAGGCGCGCATCATGTTGGGTACCTACGCCCTGTCCGCCGGGTACTACGACGCGTTCTACGGCAAGGCGCAGAAACTTCGCACTCTCGTGCGACGCGATTTCGACGCAGCCTACGAGAACGTCGATGTTCTGATCTCGGCGACAGCTCCGAGCGTGGCTTTCGAATTCGGCGACAAGTCCGACCCGCTGGCCATGTACAAGTGTGATGTGTGCACGATTCCGAGCAATCTCGGCGGTGATCCTGCCATGTCTGTCCCGTTCGGGTCGGGTGCCCACGGCCTACCGGTCGGTGTCCAGGTATTGGCACCTCCAGGCGGCGAGCAGGTGATGTTTCGGATGGCCGCGGCCATCGAACGTCTCGGAGCGCAAGAAGGTTTGATCCGATGAGCCAGGTCGAATGGGAAACCGTCATCGGGCTCGAGGTTCACGTCGAGCTTGCCACCGAGACGAAGCTGTTTTCGCCCGCCCCGAATCGTTTCGGCGACGAGCCGAACACAAACGTTTCACCGGTGTGTCTTGGACTTCCCGGAGTATTGCCGGTGCTCAACCGCAAGGCGGTCGAGTTGGCGATCAAGCTGGGGCTCGCGGTGGGTTGTCGGATCCAGCCTTCGGTGTTTGCCAGGAAGAACTACTTCTACCCGGACATGACGAAGAACTTCCAGACCAGCCAGTTCGACCGTCCGATCTGTGTAGACGGTCTGTTGGAGCTTCCCGACGGTTCGGAGGTACGAATCGAGCGGGCGCACCTCGAAGAGGATGCAGGAAAATCGACCCATATCGGCGGCTCGACCGGCAGGGTCACGGGTGCCGACTACTCGAAGATCGACTACAACCGAGCCGGGGTGCCGTTGCTCGAGATCGTGAGTCACCCCGACATCCGGTCGGCCGAACAGGCGAAGGTCTACGCCGAGGAACTCAGAGCAATTCTTGTCGCCACGGCCACGTCGGACGCTCGCCTCGAGGAGGGTTCGATGCGTGTCGACGCCAACGTCAGCGTGCGCCCGGTCGGGGCCGATGAACTACGAACCCGCTGCGAGATCAAGAACGTCAACTCGTTTCGTTCGCTCGGTCGTGCAATCGAGTACGAAGCCAGGCGACATGTCGACCTGTACGAGGCGGGCGAGGAGCCTGTCCAGGAGACCCGTCACTGGAATGAGGACGACGGACGCACACACACCTTGCGCACCAAGGAAGACTCACACGATTATCGCTATTTCGACGAGCCCGATCTTGTACCCCTTGCTCCCGAGACGGAGTGGGTAGAGACGATTCGAGCATCGTTGCCTGTACTGCCGGCACAGCGGCGCCGCCTCGTTGCCGAATCGGCCGGAACATCGCCGGAACACTCGGCTCTCATCGTCGGGCGCGATCTCGACGAGTTGTTCATAGCGGCGGTCGAAGCGGGTGCAGATGCCGGCAGGGCAGCGACCCACGCTGTCAACAACCTGTCGGAGGGTGCCGGTCGACTGTCGGCGAAGGCGTTCGCCGCCCTGGTGGTGATGGAGACCGGTGGTGACCTGACCGCCACTCAGGCCAAGGTGGTCCTTGGCGATCTGGTCTCGGCCGGGGGTGACCCGGTCGCGATCGCTGCCTCCCATGGCTTCGAGGCGATGGCCGGTGACGAACTCGAGAAGCTCGTCGACGAAGCGATCGCCGCCGACTCCGAGGCCTGGGAGAAGTTCCTCGCCGGTGAAGACCGGGTTCAGGGCGCTTTCGTGGGCTACGTGATGAAGGCGACGAAGGGGCAGGCAGACGGCAAGGCAGTCTCGGCGCTACTTCGCAAAAAGCGTGGTTAGACGCTTCAGTACTTGACGATCGCTTCGAGTTCCTTGGCGTGGTCGATCCAACGCTGAACCTGCGACTCGACGGGCACCTGGCGTACGAGCTTGTTCTTGCGGCGAGCGTTGGCTGCGACCATGGCCTCGGTGAGGTTGTCCGCCCGCCGACGCCTGAGCTCCTTGACGGTGTCAACTCCCGCCGCTTCGAGTAGATCGCTGTACTGGGTGGATACTCCGCGGACCCTGAACAGGTCGGCACGGTTCACCCAGCCCAGGATTCGTTTCTCGTCGATTCCGCAAAGAGTGGCGAGTTCCTTGCGTCCCTTACGGGTTGTTCCGGCCGCTAGGAGCTTCTCGCACGAGCTGACTCCGTTCTCCGAGAGCTTCTTTGCGTACCTCGGGCCGATGCCTTCGATGCATGAAATGGCGGTCATGGACGGGTCCTCCGGTGAGCTTGTGCAACAACAGAGTACGAAGTCGGCCGCTCCAGGTCGTGGATATGGGGTTTGTCTCGGATTGTTCGTGAGAGACCTATGCTCGGTGGAGACGCAATCGAAGGACTCCGGCGTTTCGGCCGTTGCCTTCGAAACCTGACGAAAGGACGGCGAAATGGCGGCGGATATCGCCCCCAGGCGCTGGCTCGTGGTGGTCGGTGCAGTGTTGATTCAGCTCTGTCTCGGTGCGATCTATGCCTGGTCTGTGTTCACCCCCGAACTGCGCGACGAGGGCTGGAGCAAGCTCGAGACCCAGATCGTGTTCGCTGTGGGTCTGGCATCGTTTGCCGTGGTGATGGTGTTTGCCGGGCGAAAGCTCAAGGACTGGGGCCCGCGAACCTTGGCCATCGCCGGCGGATTGACCCTCGGTCTCGGCTACGGATTTGCCGGGGTGACGGGTGGCACCAACTTCTGGTTGGTGATGCTGGGCATCGGCCTGGTCGGAGGAGCAGGTATCGGTCTGGCCTATGTGGTCCCGATTGCGGTCGGTATGAGGTGGTTCCCCGACTACAAGGGGTTGATCACGGGTTTGGCGGTTGCCGGCTTCGGGTTTGGAGCCATGGGTTGGGTCAAGTTGGCAGGGGCGTGGGGTTCGCTGATATCGGACCGTGGATTGGGAACGACCTTTGTGATCTACGGCATCGCCTTTGCGGTCATCGTGTTGATCGGCTCAACGTGGATGACGATGCCGCCAAAGGGCTGGACACCAGCTGGATTCGAACCTCCCGAGCAGATAGCGGGTTCTGGAGGGGAGAACTACGAGCCGACCGAGATGTTGTTGACACCCCAATTCCATCTCATCGCCCTCACGTTCGCCGTGTCTGCCGGGGCTGGGCTGATGTCCATCGGGCTCATGAAGTTGTATCCGATGGAAGCGCTGCAGGAGGCCGGATACAGCGAGTCGGAGGCGAGCGCCATCTCGGGTACGGCCATGGCGGTGTTCTTCAGTCTCGCCAACGGTGTTGGTCGCATTGTCTGGGGAATGCTCAGCGACAAGTTGGGGCGCAAGCGCTCGGTGGTAGCGATGGCAGCGAGTCAGGGAGTCTTCCTTCTGGCCTTCATCGGAATGGCGGGCAACCAGTACCTGCTGTATCTGGGTGCCACGTTGATCGGGTTCAACTTCGGTGGTAACTTCGCCCTGTTCCCAGCCCTGACAGCTGACGAGTTCGGCAACTCACGGGTCGGCGAGAACTATCCCTATGTCTTCTTGGCCTATGGGGTCGGTGGAATCGTGTTTCCGATCCTCGGCGGTCAGTTGGGAGACATGGGGAACTTCGGACTCGCGTTTGCCATCTGCGGGGTTGGTTGTTTGGCCGGAGCGATTGCCGCAGCGATCGTCTTCCCTCCGCATCACGACGAAGCGATTCATCACTTCAGTGTTCACGGGTTCCTGCATCAGGCCCACATCCTCGACCACCACGACTGAGGTCACGGGACAGTCGCCGGAGCCCAAAGGGCCTACGGGGCACCGGTGACCAACCAGCTGTCGGCCCGGTATCGCAGGTGTAGGGTTACCGCCCGCACGGCCATGAACAGTGTGAGGCTCGCCCAGAGCCAACCGATTCCAAGATCGCTGGTCCACACGATCGAAGCGGCACACATGAACACCAGGGTGGAGAACCACATCGCCTTCGCAAGAAACGAGAGGTCGCCCGCCCCGATCAAGATGCCGTCGAGGGCGAACACGTGACCGCCGATCGGTTGCATCACAGCGACGTGGATCAGCAGGAACGCAGTGAGGTCGATCACGGCGACATCGCTGGTGAACAGCCGCGCGAGTGGGTTTGCGCCCAGCGTGAGAGCCAGCCCAGCGACGACACCGAAGGTGAAGGCCAACTGGATCATGCGAGCCGACGCCGAGCGGGCTGTGGCGGTGTCGCCGGCCCCGAGGTGGCGGGCCACCAGCGCCTGACCGGCTATCGCCACTGCGTCGAGTGCGAGCGCAAGGGTCATCCAGATCTGGATCGCGATCTCGTGAGCGGCGAGGGCGGTAGTGCCCTTGGTGGCTGCGATGAGGATCGCCAGGATGAACGCACCACGCAGGGCGGCGGTCCGTGCGACCAGGTTGAGACCTCCGCGGCTGGCCGCCCACATGTCGGTGACCGACGGGGCGACCGATTGGTTCCGGCCGCGCACCGTGCGGACAACCATGTAGGTGTATGTGGCCGCGGCAGCGAACTCTGCGATGACCGTCGACCAGGCCGAGCCGGCGACGCCCCAGTCGAGTCCGAAGACGAACCAGACTTCGATACCACCGTTCAGTAGCGCCGTCCCTATCGCCACTACCAGGGGTGTCCTCGTGTCCTGGAGCCCGCGGAGGTAACCGGTGCCCGCCATCGATGTGAGCAGTGCCGGGACACCGACGCAGCTGATGCGCAGGTAGGTGGTCGCGTGGTCGATGACGTCGTTCTCGGCGTGGAACAGCTCGAGCAGCGGTGCGGCAGCAAGGGCCAGGGCAATACCGATGATGGCGCCCATCAGCAAGCCCAGCCACAGCGACTGCATTCCGAGGTTCGCAGCGCGATCTTCGTCGCCGGCCCCTATCGCCCTGCCGACTGTGCCCGTCGTTCCGTATGCCAGGAACACCAGCAGATTCACCAGGGTGAGGAGCACTGCGGAAGCGAGGGCGAGGCCGGCGAGTTCGGGGGTTCCGATCCGGCCGACAATCGCCGTGTCTGTGAGGATGTACAGGGGCGCAGCCACGAGCGATCCGAATGCCGGTATGGCGAGCCGAAGGATGTCTCGGTCGTGTTCGGAACGCAGATGCAGTTTCACGACTCGAGCCTCCGAACGCGTCCACCGAGTTCGGCTATCAACACTCCACCCAGCCCGTCCGATGCGAGAGCGACCGGGGATTGGGCGGCGCCCGGCAGGGCTGACATCCGCATCGAGTCGACCATGAACAGCTCGCCCGTGCACATGTCGGCGACGATCGAGGCCGGTCCGACGCCCAGCGCAGCGAGGTTGTCGGGGGCGGGGGTGCCACCGATCACGGCACATCGCCCCTCCGTGTGGCCGTAGGCGGCCAGCGGATCGGTTGTGATACGCCATGGGTCGGCTACGAAGTCGATGTCGCCCTCGCGCGAGTTCCAGCCGAGGTCGTAGGTTGGTTCGGAAAGCAGAACCCGGTTCACCTCCTCGCGGCAGTTCTCGCCGACGTCGGTGATCCAAACGCTGACGCCGTCGTCTCCGGCCCAAATGCGATGCGGATTCCTGACACCGCTCACCCAGACCAGCGAATCTCGGTCACCGGATGGGATCAGGCGGCCCGCTTCGAGATCGACCCTTCCCCGGAGGATCTTCCCGAGCGCAGAATTGGGGTTTCCGGCATTCGAGTTCGGATCTCCCTGAAGGCCACCGTCGCCGATGCCGATCGCTACCTCACCCCCGTCGAGGATGGCCAGGCCCCCTCCGTTATGGCGCGGATCTGGCTGCTCGACCCTCAACAAGACAACTCCTGTCGTTGACCCGGGGTCGTCTTCGTGGGCGGTCAGAACCGTGGCGCCCGCCGAGTCGGTACGCAGAACGAGGAGAACATCCTCGAGCCAGCCGATGTCGAGCAGGCCTTGATCCGCGTCGCGCGACGTGTCGTCGGAGAGGTCGAGCAACGTTAGGGGCTCGGTTTCGCCCGCAAGCCACTCGCGAACGATCCCGCCACGCGAACCGATCACGATCGAGCCGGCCCGCACGGCGATTGCGGTCGGCTCTTCGACCTCCATTACGGTGCGAAACACCAAGGGTGACGGGGTGTTGAGCAACTCGATCCGAGGCGAGGCCGGACAGGTCCGGTCGAGAGCGGCCGCGACCGAGCTGACATGACCGTCTGGTACCTGTAGCGACACATCTGTGATGGGTGCCAGCCATGCCGCGACAGCGATCCATGCGAGGAAGCAGGCTCCGATCTTGCTCAGAGCCGACAATTCGAGTTGCTTCGGGCCCATCGGATGGGCAGACTATGCGAGATGACTGTGCATGTGGCGCGGCGCGACCTCTTCATCGTCGTAGTACTCAACTAGCACACGCGGGCCTCCGTGTGTGCTGTTCGACCTCCCTCCGGGGAGGTCTTTTTGTGTCCGGCCACAGTCACCCCCTTCAGCGAACAGAAAGCCAAACCGATGCGAATCACCGGTGCCCAAGCCCTGATCAAGAGCCTGGAACTCAGCGGTGTTGAGGTTGTATTCGGCCTGCCCGGAGGGGCGATCCTTCCGGTCTACGACCCGATCATCGAATCACCCATTCGCCACGTCCTCGTTCGTCACGAACAAGGTGCCGGACACATGGCCTCGGGATATGCGACCGTCACCGGCAAGCCCGGTGTTGTCATCGTCACCAGCGGCCCGGCTGCTACGAACATCGTCACCCCCCTCATGGACGCGTACATGGACTCGGTCCCGATGGTTGCCATCACGGGGCAGGTCGCCTTCTCGAACATAGGAACCGACGCCTTCCAGGAGTGCGACACGGTTGGCATCACACGGTCGGTCACCAAACACAACGAGCTCATCACCGACCCGGCCGACATTCCGCGACTCGTGCAAGAGGCGTTTCACATCGCTACCACCGGACGACCCGGACCGGTACTGCTGGATCTGCCAAAAGACATAGCCAACATGGAGATCGACTGGGACGTCGCCTGGGAGCAGACCTGGGGCGAGGGGATATCCCTTCCCGGCTATCAGCCCAGTCTCGGGGTCGATCCCGCCGAGATCTCCGAGGCCGTCGAACTGATCAGGGCGGCGCAGCGTCCGGTCGTCTACGCGGGCGGCGGCATCATGAAGGCTCGTGCGGTCGAGGCGCTTCGAGAGTTCGTCGACATGGCGCAGATACCCACGGTCACGACACTGATGGCCCGTGGCGCACTTCCCGATGACCACCCCCTGTGTTTCGGGATGCCCGGCATGCACGGCGCATACGCTGCCATCACAGCCCTGCAGCAAGCCGATCTGCTGCTGGCGTTCGGCTCTCGTTTCGACGACCGGGTCACGGGCAAGGTCGATGCGTTCGCCCCACACGCCAAGGTTGTGCACGTCGACATCGACCCGGCCGAACACGGCAAGGTGCGTCAACCCGACGTGTCGATCATCGGCGATGCCCGCCTCGTCATCGAGGCGATCAACGCCGAACTGAGAAGTGGCGGAATCGGGGCCGTCGATCTCGACCCGTGGAAGTCGACCGTCAGCGGCTGGCAGGAGACCCATCCGTTCAAGTACGAGCAGTCCGAGAGTGGGTTCCCGCTGAAGCCTCAGTACTGCCTCGAGAAGCTCAACGAGATGGCCCCCGAGGGCACCATCGTTGTTGCTGGTGTCGGTCAGCACCAGATGTGGGCCAGCCAGTTCTGGCGCTTCAACAAGCCGTACAGCTGGGTCAACTCTGGTGGGCTCGGGACCATGGGATATGCCGTGCCCGCGGCTGTTGGGGCCAAGGCCGGCCGCCCCGATGCCACGGTCTGGGCCATCGACGGCGACGGCTGCTTCCAGATGACATTCCAGGAGCTCATCACTGCGGCTGCAGAGCGCATACCGGTGAAGATCGCCATCTTGAACAACGCATATCTCGGCATGGTGCGCCAATGGCAGGAGCTCTTCTATGAAGAGCGCTACAGCGAGGTGTATCTGTCCCAGGACCTACCCGACTACGCGAAGCTCGCCGAGGCCATGGGTTGTGTCGGGTTGCGTGCGGAGAAGGCCGACGAGGTCGAATCGGTGATCGAGCAGGCCAACGCGATCAACGACCGGCCGGTGGTCGTCGATTTCCGGGTCGACGAGTTCGAGAAGGTCTACCCGATGGTTCCAGCCGGCGGCAGCAACGATGTCGTCATTCTCGGCCCGGAGGGCGACGCAGAGCTTGGTAAATCAGGGGTTGCACCGTCATGAACGCACATCCATTGCAGCGGCTCCACATCGTCAGCGCTCTCGTTGAGAACAAGGCGGGGGTGCTGGCCCGGATAGCGAGCCTCTTCGCTCGTCGCGGGTTCAACATCCACTCTCTGGCGGTTGCCCCGACCAACGATTTCGATCTCAGTCGCGTCACAATTGTCGTCGATCTCGCCTCAGCTCCACTCGAGCAGATTGTCAAACAACTCGACAAGCTGATCAACGTCGTTCGCATCGAGGAGCTCAAGCCCACCGATGCTGTCGAGCGCGAGCTGATGTTGCTGACCGTCGAGAAGGGCGATAGACCCCACGACGTTCTTCAGACCGCCCTTCGGTTCGGTGGCTACGCTCTCGATTTCGATGATGGGCACATCACTTTCAGCTTCTCGGCCTCGCCCGAGCGCCTCGACGAGTGCGAGGAGTTGATGCAACAGTTCGGGATCACCCATATCCAGAGAACCGGACGGGTGGCGCTTCCGCGTCTTCGCAATTCGGACGAATAACACGCCTCAAACCACGACAAACCAGGAGTCGATTCAATGGCAACCATCTACTACGACGACGATGCCGATCTAGGCTTGCTCGGCGCCAAGACCGTGGGCATCCTCGGGTATGGCTCGCAGGGTCATGCCCACGCCCTGAACCTGCGCGACAGCGGGGTGAACGTCATCGTCGGCCTGCGCGAAGGTTCGTCGTCCAAGGCCAAGGCCGAGGCCGAGGGGCTGACGGTGATGTCGGTCGCCGACGCGACCGCTGCGTCGGACCTGATCATGATGGCCCTGCCCGACACCGAGCAGGCGCGTATCTACGATGAGTCGGTCGCTCCGAACCTGTCACCTGGCATGACCGTCGCCTTCTCGCATGGTTTCAACATCCACTTCGGCTACATCACAGTGCCCGACGATGTGAACGTCATCATGATCGCCCCGAAGGGGCCCGGTCACAATGTGCGCCGTACCTACGTCGAGGGGGGCGGGGTTCCGTCGCTCATCGCCGTTCACCAGGATCCGACCGGTGACGCCAAGTCCATCGGCCTTGCCTATGCCAAGGGCATCGGTGGCACCCGTGGAGGCGTGCTCGAGACCACTTTCGCCGAGGAGACCGAGACCGATCTATTCGGCGAACAGGTCGTGCTCTGTGGTGGCTTGACCGAACTCATCCGCGCGGGCTACGACACCCTCGTCGAGGCGGGGTACCAGCCGGAGTCGGCGTACTTCGAGACCTTGCACGAGGTGAAGCTCATCGTCGACTTCATCTACGAGGCCGGCATCGCCGGTATGCGATTCTCGATCTCCGACACCGCCGAATACGGCGACCTGACCCGCGGTCCGCGGATCATCACCGACGAGACTCGCAAGGAGATGAAGAAGATCCTCGCCGAGATTCAGGACGGTACCTTCGCAGATGAGTGGGTCTCTGAGAACCGGACCGGTCGCGCCAACTACCTGAGAATGCGCGAAGAAGGCATGAACCACCCGATCGAAGCGGTCGGCAAGGAACTGCGAGCCATGATGCCGTGGATCTCGGCCGGCAAGGCCGACATCACCGCAACCTCCGGTGGCGCAGTCGATTGAAGGTTCACGTCGGGGCGCGGCGAATACCCGCGGCTCCGCCGGTGAATTCCTGTACGGCGCTCGTGTCGTGCAAGAACGCGACGTTCCAAAAGGCCGAGTCGGTGGTCGCGTAGGCGTCGACGATACGGTTCCAAGTAGAGGCAAAATGTGTGTCGACGCCATCGTCGATCAATCGTGTCCAGGTGTCTGGCCATTGGGCTCTCGCTGCGTCCACATAGGCACTCAAGAACACGAGATTTGCTGTCAGCTGTGTGGTGCTGGGAGAGATTTCCGCCCCGGCGACGATCCACGCATTGCGAAGCTCGGCTGTTATGGAGACGTTGTGCGCCTCGCGCACGAGGTTCCACATATTGCCGGTGAAGTGCAGATCTGCAATGGGACCGATGGCTTGGGCCGACGAGTCCGAACCGTAGCGATCGACGATTTCATCGACCCGCCAACGCTGCGGTGTGGCGCTGAACGTGTAGTTCAGGTCCGCGACCTGGTCGCACGTGGGACCAGGCCCGACGACCAGACAAAGGCCCGTGCCTGCCTGGGCGTGGTCGGCGGCAAGGGTGTCGAGAGTCGAGTTGACGGCGGCGGTGATCCGGTCGGCGTAGTCGATGGCCGAGACCAACCGGGCACCATCGAGTGCTGCTTGTAGACGCGACCGCGTGACCGGGTTCGTTGCAAGGTACTCGCCGAGGGGACCACTCGATGCGAGAATCTCGATGGCGGCTTCGGTCGGATCGGCGCCTCCGGCTGTGGTCAACAGCTCGACAGCGCGTTGCGATCCGACGAACCGTGAGGCTGGAGGAATCGGAACGTCGACGGGATCGCCGGGCACGACCACTGGTCCATCGGTCGAGGGTGATGTGTGATCTGGGCTGGTGGGTTGTTCGAATCCATCGTTCGACGCTGCGTCTGCTGCCGGAGGCTCGAGGTCGGGCGATTCCTCGCCACCCTCGGCAATTACCGTGCCCGAGGCTGTGGGCAGAGTCGCCCCGAAGCTGTCGTCAGCCACATCGGTCGTCGACCGCGAGCTGGTCATCTGTGTGTCGTCTGTTTGATACTCGGAGGCTGAACCGGTCCCCGTCATCGACGCGAACGTGAACAATCCGACAACCAAAGCACACGCCATGAGTGTCAGGTGATGTAGCCAACTATCCGAAGGCCTTTGGAAACCCACGGTCTACCATCGGCGGGCATCGTTTCGGCATGAGCCTTGCCGCAGCGCTACTTTGCCGCAGCTTTCTACAGCGGTGGCGAATCCCGGCGGGGGGACGGCCGAGGTGCCGATCGCGGTTCACGTGTCGAAGCGTCCGACAGTGGTCCTGGGATGTGAAACCATTTGCCTGTGCAGCCTCAGGCAGGACGCCTCCTCATCGCCACGCCGCTGATCGACGAGCCGGTGTTCTATCGCACGGTCGTGTTGTTGCTCGATCACGGTCAACACGGGTCTGCAGGTGTGGTGTTGAACAGACCCGGTGACGAATTGGTGGCCTCGCTGATACCAGGCCTCGAACCGCTCGTTGGACCCGAAGCAACAATCAGCATCGGTGGACCGGTCGAAGCCAGGGGTGTTCTCGGTGTGACCCTCGGAGATGCGGGCGAGCTGATGCCTGCCGATCTCGACGAAGTCATCGACGGTGTGCCCCTGAAAATCTATCGCGGCTATGCCGGGTGGGAGCCTGGTCAGCTCGAGGCGGAGGTGGCCGATGAAGTCTGGTGGGTGGTCCCCGCAGACGCAGCAGATGTGTTCGGCCCGGTTCCTTTGCAGAGATGGTACGAAGTGGTTGCGCGTCAGAATGACAGGCGCCGCTGGTACAAACACCTGCCAGACGACTTCAGCGTGAACTAGGCGACCTTCAAATCGGGCTCGATGGTGTGTGGTGCGGGGGTATCGTTTGGGTCGACATCCACCAACCCAAGGACATCTCGTGTCTGGAGTCTCCGCCGCCCTGTCGGCCATCGCCCCCTCGGCCACCCTCGCAGTGGACGCCAAGGCCAAGGCCCTGAAGGCCGCAGGCGAACCCGTGATCGGTTTCGGTACCGGTGAACCCGATTTCGCAACCCCTGGTCACATTGTCGAGGCAGCCGCCGCGGCCTGTCGCGACCCCAAGAACCACCGGTACAGCCCTGCCGGTGGTCTGCCCGAGCTGAAGGAAGCCGTCGCGGCGAAGACGATGCGAGATTCGGGCCTCGAGGTCGATCCGGCGAACATCCTCATCACCAATGGCGGCAAACACGCCGTGTTCAACACCATGCTCGCTCTCGTCGACCCCGGCGACGAGGTGATTCTTCCCGCACCGTTCTGGACCACCTACCCAGAACCGATCAGGCTTGCCGGCGGTGTGCCTGTCGTGGTCTCCACGACAGCAGCTTCGGGGTTCCGGGTCACAGTCGATCAGCTCGAGGCGGTTCGCACCGAACGAACCAAGGCCATCGTGTTCGTTTCTCCCTCGAACCCGACCGGCGCCGTCTATCCGCGCGACGAGATCGCCTCCATCGGTGCCTGGGCACACGAACACGGCATCTGGGTCATCACCGACGAGATCTATGAGCACCTCGTCTACGGCGACGCTGTCCACGCTTCGATGCCGGTCGTCGCACCCGAGATCGTCGATAGGTGCGTCGTGCTGAACGGGGTGGCGAAGACCTATGCGATGACCGGTTGGCGCGTCGGCTGGATGATCGGACCGTCTACTGTCATCAAGGCTGCGACGAACCTCCAGTCACATGCCACGAGCAATGTTGCCAACGTCAGTCAGGTAGCGGCATTGGCCGCGGTTTCTGGCTCGCTCGAGGCCGTGGTCGAGATGAGTCTGGCGTTTGATCGACGTCGCGGGATCATCCACTCGATGTTGAACGAAATCGACGGGGTCGAGTGTCTCGAGCCCGAGGGAGCCTTCTACGCGTTTCCGTCGTTCGAGGGTCTCATCGGGCGAGAGTTCTCGGGCCGCAAGGCCGACTCTACCCTCGATCTTGCCGACCTCATCCTCGAGCAGGCAAAGGTGGCGTTTGTGCCGGGTGAGGCGTTCGCTGCTCCCGGTTATGCACGCTTCTCGTTTGCGACCAGCGACGAGAACATCATCGAAGGTGTTGGGCGGATTGCCGAGTTTGTCGCGGCGAGCCGATAGGGCCGCTCAGACCTTTGACGCCCTGAACCCGTCGGTTTCGGCCGCTTGTTCGTCGCAGTAGCAGCGATCGGCGTTCGTGCGCCCATAGTTGTGTTGTCCGGCGACGTGGTAGATGCCGCTGGAGAGCTTCAGTTTCACCGGGTGTGAGTCTGGGCACGATCCGTCGAGGGAATCGACCCACGGGCTCGCCTGATCGGGCGATTTCGCGGCCGGTGCGGTGGGGCCTGCAGGTGCATCGACTACCCTCGCGCCGTCGGCCACAGATTGCGGCGAACCAACCGGTCGCATCGTGGGCAACGATTGCGGCCCGTCGGACCTGCGCAACAGTCGGACGATCAAGGTGCCGAGGATGACGAGGACGACTACCCGGATGATCTTGGCCATGACGTTGACCGTACTTGACCAATCGACCATTGGCCCGACAGTCTGAGCATGCGCGCTCGATTGGCCGTGTCGGCCTTCCTGATGGTCCTCGCGGCGTGTTCGACCGGCTCGACCGGTTCATCAGGCCGGGTCACCACGTCTCTTTCGGTCGTGACAGAGCCGGTGGTATCGATTCCTCAGACAACGGCCTCGGGTCTGCCCGCTGTTCCAATCTCCGACCGGTTGGGTGAGGGTGCGTTGCTCGGGATATCGACTGGCTTGACCCAACGCGAGCGCGAATCGCGGTGGCCGTTTCTCGAGGAATTGGCGGGACGCCAGTACGACATTGCTCATGTTTTCCACTCGTGGGACAAGGCGATCCCGACCCCGGACGACCTCATGCTTCTCGAGGGAGGCCGTATCCTGATGATCTCGTGGAACGGCACCGACACGATCGAGATCTGGAACGGCCGGCACGACGAGTGGATCCGCACCCAAGCGAGAGCGGTACGCGATCTCGGTGAACCGGTACTGATGCGTTGGCTGTGGGAAATGGATGGCCAGCGCCGCAGGGAGTGGGTTCACTCTGGGGCCGACTATGTAGCGGCGTGGAATCACATCCGCGGACTGTTCGACGAGGAAGGCGCGACCAACGCCGAGTTCGTATGGTGCCCAAACGAGGCGTTGTTCTGGAACGGGGGCGACCCGATGCCTTGGTACCCCGGGGACGACCGGGTCGACTGGCTCTGCGCCGACGGATACAACTGGGCGACCACAACCACCTCTCCGGATTGGATCGGCCTCGAGCCGATATTCGCAGACTTCTACGACTGGGCGGTGCCCCGCGGGCTTCCGATCATCGTTGGCGAGACGGGTGTGGCCGAAGCAGAACCGGGGGCAAAAGCCGATTGGATCCTCTCGATTCCGGCGACCTTGCGCACGCGGTTCCCCGAGATTGATGCCTTCGTGTACTTCGACAAGGATTTCCGCACGCTCGGTGGTCCCGATTGGCGTCTCGACACGTCTGGCGATGCCCTCGAAGCGTGGGTGACGATCAGCCAGGATCCCTGGTTCAACTGAGTATCGCCGGCTCGAGCGATCTTCGATGCGGAGCGTTGGACAAGCGCAGGACCGCCGGAGAGGTTCAGCCTCTTGACTTGACCGCCGACACCAACTGATCGAGCTTCAGGATTGTCGAGAACCTCGACAGGAGGGCCAAGTGAAGGGCGTAACCGACCACGGCGACGCCCAGGACCGAGAGGAGGGTTGCCGCTCCCGTCAGGCGCAGGAGTGCTGCGGGACCACCCACACATGCCAGGCCGACGGCGGAGGCGACGAGGTGTGCCCTTCCAAATGGGCTGATGCCGAGCCGTCGGTGCACCTGGATCAACGGGACCACGTTCGTGATCATGAGCCCTGCGCCCCAGCCGATGGCCGCGCCCCGGACCCCGAGCTCGGGGATCAACAACGCGTCGACCGTCAACATCACGGTGACCGCGGCGAGGTTGTTGATGAGGGACAACCTCGATCCCCCGTCCATCAGCAGCACAGCTTCGATGGGACCCGATCCGGAGGCGACCATCATCGCGAAGCTCAACACGGTCAGCGCTGTTGCACCGGTCGAGTATCCATCCCCGAAGAGGGTGACGAGCAGCGGGCCCCCGACGAGGGCCAAGATCAAATAGCCGGGCCACACAGCGGCGACCAGCCAGGCGGTACCGGTCTTCAGCAGATCGTCGGCGCCACGTCTGTTGTTGTCGCCGAGCGCCTTGCTGACGAGTGGCGAGATGGCTTGGACAATGGCGCCGTTGACGAAGTTCCCGGCGATCAGGAGCCTCGAGACTGCTGTATAGATGGCGGCTGGGCCTTCGCCCGCCAATGCTGCAACGAGCAAGACATCGGCCCAGCGCAACAACACGTACAGCACGTTCGTGGCTGCCTGGGGTGCTGTGAAGTCCCAGTACTCCTCGCGCGTGACGGCCAAATCGGATTCTCGACCGGATGTGAGGTGCCAGAACCACCAGACAGCCAGGGCAAACGAGACCGCGAACGAGACCGACCAGGCGAGACCGATGCCAGCGGGTCCGGCGCCGAGCAGTGAAACGAATACGACCAGAGCGAGTTGGGAGATGGGTTTCCCGATTCGATCTGCGAGGGCGGTCGGTGTCATGGTTCCCAGTCCGCGCGTGCCGGCCAGGATGACGGTAGCCAGAGTCGCCAAAGGCACAAACGGAGTCATGCCGAGGAGGATCTGAGCGAGCGTGTCCGAGTCGTTGGCGGACAATATGTTCGCGATCGGATGCCTGGCTACTGCGATCGCAGCGGCCATCAGACAGCTCGACATCAGGGCAGGGATGGCGGCCGTCTTCAGCAACGCGACGGCCGATGAACGGTTCTGGGCCGTGAAGCGGACCAGACCCACGTCGGCACCCAGAGCAGCCACCGCAAACACGATGTTGAACAGGGCGATGGCGGTGAAGACCAAGCCGCTCGAGGTCTTGTCGTCGAGAACGTTCGTGATGGCGACGATGACCAGGAACGCGGCCAACCCGTTCACGACCGATCCAGCGAACGCGATCAGCCCGGAGCGCGCCAGGGAGGACTGTTCCGACGCGTCCTCGGGACGCGTGGCCGTTGTCTCGAGCACCTCAGCCCCAGAGGTCGGTTCTGCCCAGCCGCTCTGCAAGGGCGGTATCGGACTCGGCGAATTCGGCGGTCAATCGGTCGCGGATCTCGTCGTCCATCGATGCGTACCGTCTGACGTTGTAGCGCTGAAACGAGATGTCGCCCATGAGCGGCACCCCGAGGAACCCGAGAATGTCGTCGACGACCTCGGCTGGGTTCGTCTCGAGGTCGGTCGTGCGGACCACCTTCACGTTCGTTCTGCCGAACAGGATGTCGTAGCGGTCGATCTGCTCGATGTAGTGGCCTCTGGCGGTGTAGGTGTGGTGCTGGTGGGCGTAGCTGACATACAGGGGGTCAGCGATCATGCGCTCCACCTCACCCGCCAATCGGCTCGGTTCGAGGTCTAGGGCGGTGGCGAAGTCCTCGGGCTCGAATCCGCGCTTCGCCTCGTGGTTGTGATGGGAGAGGGCCCGCTCCACAGGATCGCGAACCAGCACGATGAATCGTGCCTCGGGTGTCGCAGCGTGGATCCGCTCGGGAACGAGAGGATGGAACAAGTAGTAGGGCGACGCCTCGAGCACGGTCAGGTCACAGCCATTGATCTGGCGGGTCAGTCGTGCGCGTCGCTCTGTAGGGAAGTGTGACCGGTACCAGTCGAGGTCACCCGTGTAGTTGGTGTCGAAGAAGTGGACACCCTTCTCGAGCATCGGGCCCGTTACAGCGCGGTGTTGGGTGAGATACCTGAAGATCGATGTTGTACCGCAGCGCTGGGCGCCGATGATGTAGGCGGTTGGCAGCATGCGGTACTTCGAGGTGGCGCGTCCGTAGCTCTTGGCAGTGTTCCTGACGGCGTTGCGCACAGGGGTGGGTACACCCGAACCACCGAGCATTCGGCGGGTGAATAGGCGACCCTTGTCGGGTGTCGGCGGATCGTGCCGTTGGCTGCGACGGTCTTCTGTGGAGCCGCCAACCCTTGGGATGTGGTGATGCAACTCCACGGTCAATTCCTTGCGGGTGCGGGTCAGTTCTGCATCGCTGATGAGAGACGACTCGGAGTATCTGAGCGCGAGTTCGATCATGTAGAGCACGGTGATGAGGTCGTGCTCGTCACCGTCGATACCGAGTTCTGCGAGTTCTGATGGGACGACCTGTCGAACGACATCGAGCCCGCCGGCGACCGAGCGTCCGCTCTCGTGGAATGCGCGCTGGAAGTGATAGTGCACGAGGTCGAGGCCGATGGGAGCGTCGGTCGACGAACGTTCCCAATCCCAAACGCCGAGGCGTCGTCCGAGGCGGCGCATGTTCCACGGAGACCAGTCGCCGTGCGATGTTCCAAAGGCGACGACTCGGTCGCCATGGGCCGAAACGCAGCGTTCAATCGTTTCGACAAGCTCCGCTCCGGGACCGCCGAGCGCCTCGGCTCTGGCAATCTGACGCCGGGTCCAAGGGGCATCGGCGAGGGCGTGCGGTTCGGGAGGTGTCAACGATGCGACCTCGACCAGGCCACTGAGAACCAGGCTTGAAGAGGGAGCAGAGGGGCCGTCGTTGGTCAGAGGTGCTGTGATGAGAACCGACAGGTCGCGCCAACGGCTGAAGTGCAGCAGCTTTGGGATCGTCAGATCGCGGAACACATGCGCGTCGAGGTTCGCGAGGGTCGCCGCTTCGGACTCGACCATCTCGCGGGTCGATGAGTCCCATCCGATCTTTGCGTAGGCGACGAGAGCTCCGCTGCGATCCATCAGTTGAAGGACCGGCTTGCGGTTCGGGCGCAGTGGGCCGAGGCTGACAGCGATGCACAACTCGTGGTCGTCGATCGCGGTCTCGAGGTACTCGGTCAAGATGCGGGGCTCGCGATACTCGCTGCGTTCGGCCGCCTCATCGACTGGTGCGCTCAGCACGAGATCGGGCCCGAGAGCGAGGTGGTCGATACCCAGGCGTGCTGCGCTGGCGCTGACCTGTCGGGTGAGTGCCTTGAGAAAAGAAGCCTCGTTTCGTGATGCCGCGCGCCGGAGCACGGCAGTTCGGACCACTCGGGAGGCTCCGCTGATGAGCATGCGGGGTTGGGAGGCGCTCGGATACACCGTGAACCGTTCCAGTTCGACATGGCCCTGTGGGCAGTGCCCACGCGAGGTCACAACGGTGCCGTCGCCACCACGCAGGATGTCGACAATCCACGAGAGGTTCTGGTTCTGGATCTGTTGTTCACTCACGGTGCTGATCAACGTTCAGGTCCTTGCGGGCTTGTGGGTTCCCGTCGGCTGATGCGGTTGAGGAATTGAGGATGGGGCCACTGCTTCTGATGTGGATGGTGTCGACGCGGGCGGGACTCCGCGAAGAGCGATCGCTCCGGCTACGAACACGAGGAAGATCGGTTGATTGATCAGCTCGTAGAACCACATGAGGATCGGTACGAGCGCAGTTGTGACGTGTATCCAGACGCCGACCCGATCCTGGCCCTTCAGGGTGCGCCAGGCCAGACCGAGCGAGAACGAAACATACAGCAGGGCCCCGGGGATGCCGTGGCTGTAGAGAACGGTCCAGAACTGTCCGTGAGTGCCGACCGCTGGGAGGTTCGGCCGTTCCTCGTTGACTCGGGGTGCGCCATAGCCGACCCACGGCGAGTCCTGTATCTGGTCGATCACCTGGCCGTACAGGGTCATGCGGCCTTCGTCGGAATGGCCGTTGGCGATGCGGCCCGACACCAGCCCTCCCAGTGGAGTCAGCAGCAGCACTACGGCGATGGCGGCGCCGAGGCCGACGAGGCCCTTGAAGTACTTGATGTCGCCGCGGCTGGCCAGCATGACTGCGCCGTATCCGACGGCAATCAGCAAGGTGAGCCACAGGCCCCGGTTGACCGAGATGACGATCGGGATCAGGGCTGCGAAACCGGTTACGACGATTGCCGAGCGCCACCTGCGATCAAGGCCCGCAAATGCGGCGATGAACAGCGGAGTCAGAAGCGCAACTCCAGAGCCCCACTCGTTGGTGAATGTGAAGGGTACGGTCGGTCGATAGAGCGGGAATCCCAGAAACTCGTGGTTTTGGGCGAACCGCGGGTGAACCAGGCTGCTCGCGTACTCGTTCGATCGCACGGCGGCCGGAAGCAATCGTTCGACCACCGAGGTGAACTCGAGGTCGTGCAGGATCAGAGCCAGATAGCCACCTGCAACGGAGTAGATCATGTAGACGACGGCGAGCTTCAGGACGCGGGTGCGCGGTAGTTCCTCGTGGGACAGGTTGTACACGTACAAGAAGACAACGGCGGTCGCTATGTACAAGACCAGCCGGTAGCCGACGCTGATGAACCGCAGTCCTTCTGCCTGGCTCATCGAAACGAACACCCAGGTGAGAAAGAGCATGTAGAGACCAAACCCGCGAGGAGCGCGAATGGGTGTTCTCCCAAGGGTGATGATGGCCATGGGCAGGGCGGCGATCATCCAGATCAGCCCGCTGAGGCCCAGGGCCCACCACAACGGCATGCCGACGATCAGCAGGGTCAGTGGCCACGACCGCGACTTGGCGCGAGGTGGCGCCATGGTCAGATTCCCCTACCGAACCGCTGGATGCGCGCCACGACGGTGTCCGCCGAAACCACACCGGTGCTGACGAGCAACGCCAGGTACGCCCTCTTCTCGCGCCATGAGGACTTGAGCGTACGTTTCGCCCAGTGGCGAGCATCCGCTCGATTGCCGATGGCGGCATGGGCAAACGCGATCTGTCCTTCGATGCGAGCTCGACCGATGCCGTCGCCGTCGAACTCGGGATAGGCGGCGAGCAGGTAGGTGAGGGCATCGATACGCGTCTGCCAGTTCTCAACGAAGAAGCTGGCGGTGTGCCACAAGACGTCGACGACGGCGTTGGGCACGACGGCGATGTCTGTCACGCGGGCAATGCGCAGCAGGTACTCGTAGTCCTCGGCGTAGCTGCCCGGCAGGGCTTCGTCGACAAGACCGACCTCGTCGATGAGGGTTCGATCGAACACGAACGAGGACGGGTGGGCCTCGACGATACGAGAGCGAAGGAGGTCGGTGAACGTGATGCGTGACATGTCCGGAGCGCGTCGGGTGGTCGTTCCCTCGAAGTGAACGTCGATGACCCCGACGGCCATGCGCATCGGGCCTGCTACGAGCACCCTCATCTGCTGGCTCAGCTTGTCGGTCGCCCATGTGTCGTCGTCGTCGCAGAATGCGATGAAACGACCCGCCGCCATCTCGAGCCCGGTGTTTCGGCCTCCGGCCAGTCCGGGCTTGCGCTGGTTTGAGACGGTGCGCACGGGCCTGGTCGGGTTGTCGGACTCGAGAGATGTGTCGACCTCGGTTCGGTCGAACACCACGAGTGACTCGACGACACCTTCAAAGTCCTGGTCGCGAATGGCAGCGAGCGTCTTGCGCAGAAGCTCCGGCCGGTCGCGTGTCGGGACGATGACTGTGACGTCAATGTTGGTGGGCATCGTTTGGTTTGTCATCGGTTGTCTTGTTTCCGGTATCCGTAGGCGGTGCTCAGAGGCCAGGTGAGAGCACCGACGATCCTCTTGTCCCGTTCCTCCATCATGTCCACCCAGGCTCGGTCGAGCCTCAGGTCGACTCGACCGTGGTTGAACCTGCTGGGGTTTCCCGCAACGGTGTGGGTTGCGGTGAGCTCGACCCACCCGTCGCCGATGTGGTCGAGCTCGAGTGGTACGAGGCCTGCGAACTCCATCAGCAGTGCGATCTGGGCTCGGGGATCTCTCATGGCATCCTCGTAGCGAACGAGTCGTCGGGGTGTGCCGACCGCCCTGAGCCCGTGCAACATGAGGTTGTAGCTGAGCCACTTCGAGCTGGTGCGTGCCGGGCTGTATCGAGGCATCTCGTCATGACCGCTGGTCACCTCGGGGCGTTCGATGGTCTTGGCCCAGCTGTACGCAACTCCCTGGCTCTCCCTGACCAGGTGGGCGACGCTGACGTCGATGCCCTCGATCTGAGACAACAGGTACGCGTACGAGACGTGTTTTGTCGAGTCGACGATCACCTCGGCGCCGCTGACATCTCGAATGGCGCGGTAGATCCGAAGCAAGATGTCCGTGTAACGCTGCTGGTCGAGCGCCCTGCGGGGGTGCAGTTTGGGGAAGACCATCAGGGGTATGTAGCGGTTGCGATCGACCCTGCCCTGCAACGACATGACTTCGTCGAGATCGAGCTGGCTCCACCCGCCGAAGGCGAGTTCGCCGACCCTCGTCCAGAATTCACATTCCTGGAGCGGTTTTGCGCAGCCGCAGAGTTCGTTGTCGGCCAGACCTCGGGCCCACAGGTGAACGAGCTCGCCTATCGACACAGCGTTTGAGTGTTGGCCCAACACGTTGGCGACGATGGTCGAACCCGATCGACCGAGGCCGGCCAGGAACAGGATCCGGACGGGGTCGTTCGACACCTTGCCCCCCCAGGGCTTCGTGGCTGTCGACGTGTCGGCAACCACCTGAATCACCGCCTTCGACCGGCCACCAGCCGGTCGACGATTTGCCCGACTCGTCGGACGGTTGTGTCGACGTGGCGCTGGTCCTGGGGCGGAAGGGTCTGAGGATTCAACACCATGTCATCGAGCAGTTCTTGGAAATCGGACTCGGTGCGGGCGACCAGGATCTGGCCTGCTGCTGCCATGCGCTCGCAGAACAGCTGTTGATGGTTGTCGATGTGTTCGCCGAGTGTGGGGTCGCGCGGGATGACGATCGGCAACTTGCCGGCACGGCGACACTCGACGATGGAGCCGGGACCACCGTGTGTCACCACGATGTCGGCCTCCTCGAGCTCGCGAACGAAGTCGTTGAAAGCGAGGTATTCGACCGCCGGTGCGGTGCCGGCCTTCGAGTAGCCGCGTTGCACCAACACCTCGACTTTCTGGGTGCGGGGTTTCTCGATCCAAGTATCGAACCATTCGATCGCGCGATCGAATGGGTGCAGGTCGGTGCCGAGCGACATCAGAAGTCGTCGTGTCACCTGCTTCGACGGTGGTGTCGCCTGAATCGGGACCACTCCATTGGTCTGAACTGGACGAGACGACATCACAGGACCCGCCCAACGACGATCCCCCGCGGATAGAGGCTGCGCTGCTCTTCCCACTGCAACAGGAATCGATCGCTCATTGGATAACACATGCTTCCGGCCATCGTGCGCGAATCGAGACGGTCATAGACCTCGAGGTACACCGTGCTGATCCTACGCATCTTGGCTGCGAGAAAGAATGGTGGAGCGACACCGGCACCGGTCGATACGACAACGTCGGGTTTGAAGTTCGAGATCACCCGATTGGCGAGGAAGAAGTTGCGGACCATGTTCGGCGCGTTGCGTGTGGTCGGGTGGTTCGACCACACCACTCGTTCGCCCTCCAGCAGCGACTCGGCGTCTGGTTTCTCGGCGGTGGCCCAAACTCGGTCGTGTTGTTCCCACCAAGAGCGGAGTGCGAGCAGCTGATGCAAGTGTCCTCCATTAGAGGAGACCAGGAGCATTTTCATGGCAAGACGGACCTCGGCGTGTCGAACAGTGGCTTCCAATCGGCGCCTGGTGAACATTTGTGAGGTCGAGATGCGGGCCTGTGCCCGGCGTGCTCGTGACGCTGCCATCTTGTTGAGGTCAGGAAACGGAGCGGTCTCCGAATCGCCTCGTGATCCAGGAGGGACGCACGGTGGTTGTGAGACCGATGACCCTTGTGCCGGCCTCGCCGATGATGCGAGCCGAGTCGGTGACGTCCGTTGTTGTCGTACGGCCGCTGACGCCAACCAGAACTGCCCTGTCGCACAACGCAGCGATCCGGATGGCCTCCGCATCGGTCAGGGTCGGCGGACCATCGATGATCACGATGTCGACCAGCTGGCGAGCTTCTTCGAGCAGGGTTGCGAGCCTTTCATCACTCGGGAACTGGTCGTCGGGGCCGACTCTCATCCCGGGAGGGAGAACGTGAACGCCCGGGGCGATGACACTTTCGTGCGCATCGGTGACCAGGATGACCTCGTGCCCGTCAAGCCTCATGGCGGTGGCGAGGTTGGCAGCGATTGTGGTCCGCCCCTCCTCGGGACGCGCCGACGTGACGAACACCGACGGGGTCGTGAGCCCTGCCGAGTCGTTGACGATGATGCCCGCAAGCCGGCGCAGCGCTGTGGCTGGCTCGCTTCCGGGATCGGTGGCGACGATCGGCTCCTGTGCCGAACGCGAGATCTTGGGGATGTCGGCGAGAACTGGAAGACCGGTCGCATGGGCGGGAACGGCCGAGGCCTCCGGCGGGAAAGGAGCCACCGGTTGCTCGGCGATGGGGTCGTCCGCCGGTTCGGGCGGTTGCGCGACCTCGAGCGGCTCGGGGAGTGGTTCGGGCGGTTGCGCGACCTCGAGCGGTTCGGGGAGTGGTTCGGGCGGTTGCGCGACCTCGAGCGGTTCGGGGAGTGGTTCGGGGAGCGGTTCGGGTTCAGGCGCAAGATCGAATGTCTCGGGTTCGAACTCTGTGATCGGAGTTGTCGCGACCGCATCGATGAACCCGACCTGCTCCGTCTGCGGGGCTTGTTCGGGTACCGCATATGGGGGAGCCGCGGCCGTGCCGGCCATGGCCATGTCCGGCGTCGGAACGGGTGGTGGTGGGCTGGTCGGGGCAGGTGGTGATTCCTCGAAGGTGAACTGTGGTGTGGGCGTCAGGTGGATGGTCTCGCCCGGCTGGCGTTGGAATCCTTCCGGAGGAGGTCCGGCACCTGGGGCCGGGTCGGCGTATGGAGATCCGCCAGGTGTCGTGGCCGAGCGAATCGCCGCGGAGCGTTCGAAAGCAACAGCCAATACGAAGCCGAGCAGCAGGCCGGTGAGACCGGCGATCGCCATGAGCAACGGTCCGGCGTTGCTCGTCACCGGGGAGCCTGGCCTCGCCGCCTCGAGAACGACACCTGGGTCGATCTCGAGGGTCGAGAGGGCGACGAGCGCTTGTCGCAGGTCGGCGATCTGGCCACCTATCAACGACTGGCTGGTGCGGGCAGAAGCGAGTTGGGCGGCGCTGACTGTGTCCGGTAGGGCTGCGAGCTCGGCTATGAGGGGGCTGATCGGATCGCCGGTTGGTGTGTTGTCGTCGCCGCTCAGTTGGGCGACGGCAACCTCTTCCTCGAGAGTAGCAATTCGTTTCTCGAGTTCGGCACGGTCGGTGGCTTCGCGATCGGCCGTATCGATGACGAGGTTTGCCTGGGTCAGATCGCGGGTGTTGTCCGCCATGGCCTGAGCCAGTACGGCAGCCTGGCGGTCGCGCTCGGCCAGGGCGGCGTTCGAACGGGCGGCGAGGTATGCGTTGGCGATGCCGTCGACAAGGGCAGCGGCCACGTCGGGATTCTCGTCGGTGTAGCGGAAGACGACGATCTGAGAGTCGGTGCGAACGTTGACGCTGAGATTGTCGTCGATGTCGTCGATTCCGATTCCGATGGGTGCCTCGGCTCCGAGTGCCTCGATGGCGTTCTGAGCCACGAGGTCCGAACCGGCGATCTCGGCCTCGGTGTCCTCGTTGATGAGCTGGTCGACCCTGAAGTCCGAGTTCAGGACGCCGTCCGTTACGGGCCTGATCAACACCTTGGTCTGCGCCTCGTTGAGTTCGCTCGGTGCGGGCCGCAGGACAAACCCGACGGCGAGGCCCAAGAAGGCCAAGCCCACGGGCAGATACCAGCGACGCAGGATTGCGTTGCTGAAGAAGCTCAGTTCGACTGCGTCGTTGGTCATGAGGGTCTTTGTGCCTATCGAGCCGGGTTGGTCGAAATGCACGTCGGCAACGGAGCCCGTCAGATTACGATTTCGCGCCCGACAGCCAATCTGGTCGCCTTGACTCGAAATCATCGATCGAGCCGCTGTGGCGCAATGTCAGGTCGATGTCGTCGAGACCTTGTAGGAATCTCTCCTGGGTTGACGAGTCGAGGGGAAACTCGACGTCGATCCCCAAGACTGGAACTTCGAGGCGCAGACGCTCCACGTCCACGGTGATCTCGAGTTCGGGATTGGCTGCTACTTCCTCGAGTAGCCGCGCACCGAGTTCTGGGTCGACCACGACGGGAACGAGACCGTTTTTTGTGCAGTTGTTCCTGAAGATGTCGGCGAATCGCGGCGAGATGACCGCGCCGAAGCCGTACTGTTGGATCGCCCAAACGGCGTGTTCGCGAGACGAACCGGTTCCGAAGTTGATGCCGGCGACCAGGATGTTCGCTCCTGCAAACCTCTCGTCGTTCAGGACGAAGTCGCGGTCGTCGCGCCATTCCGAGAATAGGCCCTTCTCGAAGCCCGTCCGCTCGACTCGCTTCAACCAGTCGCTGGGAATGATCTGGTCTGTGTCGACATCGGAACGGTCGAGGGGCACCGCGGTGCCGGTGACGATGTGTACGGCTTTCATTAGATGGCTCCGTTTCTTCAGTCGAGATCTGAGGGAAGTGCGAAGTGACCGCTGATGGCGGTTGCCGCGGCGACGGCAGGGGAGACCAAATGGGTTCGCCCGCCGCGTCCCTGACGGCCTTCGAAGTTGCGGTTCGACGTGCTCGCGCTGCGTTCCCCGGGTGAGAGCTTGTCGGGGTTCATAGCGAGGCACATGCTGCAGCCCGGCTCGCGCCAGTCGAAACCGGCAGCGGTGAAGATCTCGTCGAGTCCTTCTGCCTCTGCTTGGCGCTTCACAGCGTGAGATCCCGGAACGATGAGGGTGCGAATGCCCGCAGCGACCTGTCTGCCTCTTGCGACTTCAGCCGCTGAACGAAGATCCTCGATGCGCGAGTTGGTGCACGATCCGATGAACACCGTGTCGACCGATAT
This sequence comes from Actinomycetes bacterium, assembly GCA_024228575.1. Lineage (GTDB taxonomy): Bacteria > Actinomycetota > Acidimicrobiia > Acidimicrobiales > Poriferisodalaceae > JAAETH01. Next base: position 10,167 of record JAAETH010000231.1, on the reverse strand, counting down.
GTCGCGGATTGCCTGACCGGCCTCGATGCCCATGTATTCGAGTGCTCTGGTGGCTGCGTCTCTGGCGGCGGGATCGTCGAAACTGTCAGGGGACGGAACGGTGCCATCGATGCGGGTGACCTGGGCGGGATTGGTTCCCCAGGTGAGGTGAGGGGCGATATCGGCGCCGTCGAGGACAACCTCGGAGTCGAAGACTGCATCGTCGTCAGTGCGCAGTTGTGACCAGGCCTCGATGGCACTACTCCAAACGTCTCCCTCGGGGGCGTGGGAGCGGCCCGCCAGGTACTCGAAGGTCTTGTGGTCGGGAGCGATCAAGCCCGCCTTGGCCCCCGCCTCGATCGACATGTTGCACACGGTCATGCGCCCTTCCATCGAGAGGGCTTCGATGACCGGGCCGCGGTACTCGATGATCGAGCCGATGCCACCACCCGTACCGATGTGACCGATGATGGCGAGTACTACGTCCTTGGCGGTCGCATCTGGGGGAAGTTCGCCGTCGACGGTGATGGCCATCGTCTTGGGCCTGCGCTGGGGCAGGGTCTGGGTGGCCAGCACATGTTCGACCTCGCTCGTTCCGATGCCGAAGGCGATTGCGCCGAACGCGCCGTGTGTGGCGGTATGGCTGTCGCCACACACGATGGTCATACCGGGTTGGGTCAGACCCTGCTCTGGGCCGATGACGTGAACGATGCCGTGGCCCGGGTCGCCCATGGGGTAGTTGCGGACGCCGAACTCGGATGTGTTGACCCGCAGGGTGTCGACTTGTTTGGCGCTGACCGGATCTGCGATGGGCCGGTCGATGTCGGCCGTCGGAACATTGTGATCCTCGGTCGCCACGGTGAGGTCTGGCCTGCGGACCCGGCGGCCCGACATGCGCAGCCCATCGAAGGCCTGCGGCGATGTCACCTCGTGGATGAGGTGGAGATCGATGTAGAGAAGGTCCTGGTCGCTGTCAGAGTGGACCAGATGTTGGTCCCAGACCTTCTCGCTGAGTGTTCTTCCCATTCCAAGCTCCTGGGTTGCTCGAGATCACCACTTCTGGAGATTACCGTTGCAGTCTCAAATAATAGGACGGTAGTCTCGCTTTGTGGACACGATTGTAAGTGGTGTGGGGGTGCTCGACAAGTCCTTCACCCTCCTCAGAGCGGTTGAGTCGTCGCCGAAGACGCTAGGCGAACTGGTCGAGGAGACGGGTTTCAGCCGTGCGACCACACATCGCCTGCTGTCGGCACTCGTCGATCATCAGATCCTGCGGCGTAGCGGCGAGTCGCGATTTGAGCTCGGTTGGAGCCTCATTCCCTTGGGACGTACGGCATCCGAGCGGCTTCCACTGTCGCGCGCTGCGCGACCGGTCCTCGAGATATTGCGCGACCGATCCGGCGAGAGCACGCAGCTCTATGTCGAGGAAGGCGGTCAGCGGGTGTGTGTGCTCGCCCTCGACTCACCGGACGAGTTGCGTACCGTCGTGGCCGTCGGATCTCGGTTGCCAATGGACAAGGGATCGGCTGGAGCTGCCTTGTCGGGGCGCGTCGAACCGAAGGGCTGGGTTCAGAGCGTTGGTGAGCGGGCCCCCGGAGTCGCTGCTGTGTCGGCACCGGTGCTGCTTCCCGATGGTTCGGTGGTGGCCGCCGTCAGTGTCTCGGGGCCGATCGAACGACTCGGTGAAGTACCAGGCCTTCGCTACGGCGAGAGCGTGTTGGCCGCGGCGGTCGATCTCTCAGAGCGACTCGCGGACTGAACAGTCGACGGTGCGAACCGCCCTGGCCAGCGCGGGAACAAACCGGTCTGGGGTATCGATGACGGCAGCGTGTCCACCCGGCACGAGGTGCAGGGTTGCGTGGGGTACCGCTGTACCCACAGCCTGCTGGCGATCGGGTGTGATGACGTCATCGTCGAGGGTCAGCACCTGTGCTGCTGGAACATCGAGGGACCCAATCCAGCGTCTGCTGTCGAACGATCCGATCTCGCTACCCGCTTCGAGGACTCGCACCCACCGGTGGTTCGCAACTTCGGCCAGGGCCCATTGGCGGATGTCGCGGTCTTGACGCCCGGTCATGATGCGAATCGCGGCGTTGCGTCTCATCGAGGTCGGGATTGCCTTCACGAGAGCGGCGGTCGGGCTGGCCGCAGCAAACATCATGCGGTCCTTTGCCGTCTCCTTGAACGACAAGGCGGTTGCGCAGAGGACCATTCCGGCGACCCGCGAGGGATGTCTGCGCCAGAGCAGTTGAGCGACGGCTCCGCCCATCGAATAGCCGACGATGATCGCCTTGTCGATCTCGAGGACGTCGAGGAGGGCAGCGACATCGTCGGCGCAGTCATTGAGACGAAATCGCCGCGAGGTCTTGATTCCGCGCCCGTGTCCGCGGTGGTCCATCGCGATGACCCGGTGCCGTTCGGTGAGGGTTCCGTAGCTGGTGAACCAGTTCAGGTCCGACGTCGCTGCCCAGCCGTGCAGCAGTACGACGGGTGTGCTCTCGGCAGGGCCCGGTGCGTCGCGAACGAAGGCTATGCCTCGGTCTGGTAGGACGATCGGGCGGCCGGGTGGAAGGGTCGCCATTCGGGGCGTGTTCGGGCGCGGTAGCCGCGCGCCGGTGGTTTCGGCCTTCATCTGGGTGTGCTCCATGGGGATCGGGTCGAATTCTCCGCGCCGATCTCTTTGACGCCCATGAAGTCCGATCGGTTCCCAAAACCCAGAGATTAGGGACCGGGCAATACCTCAGTGGCCTACGGAGACGACCTCGACGCTGATCTCGGCGCCGCTGGGTGCGGAAAAGCTGACCTTCGCTCCTTCGGCTGCACCTTCGAGCGCCTGTCCCAGCGGCGACCCCGGTGACACGATGTCGAGGCCGTCGCGTTTCTCCTCGATGCTGCCGAACAACATCTTCTCGGTGAACGAGTCGCCTTCGTAGCGCAGTTCGACCACACAACCGGGGGAGACCCGGCCGGCGATGGCAACCTCGATTATCTCGGAGTTGTCGATGATCGAGGCAAGCTGGGCGATGCGGCCTTCCATCTTGCCCTGCTCTTCTTTGGCCGCGTGGTAGTCGCCGTTTTCCTTCAGGTCGCCCATGAGGCGCGCCACTTCGATCTTGTCCGCGATGTCGATCCGTCCGCGCCCGGTCAGGTCCTTGTGTTCTGCGACCAGGCGGTCGTACGCCGCTTGGGAGATGCGATGGGTATCGGCCATCCGGTCAATGATAGATGGGCAGCTGCCAAATCGCGGGAGCGATGGGCCCAATCCCCAGCCCGAGCGTTGGCTGGTGTGCGATGTCGTGGCAGGATGACGATTCTGGGCGTGCGAGACTGACGAGTCGACCCCGCGCCCCCGAGCCCACCTACCTGGAGGAACCGTGTCCCATCGAGTCGCCGTTATCGGCGGAGACGGCATCGGAACCGAAGTAATCGATGTCACCGTTCAACTCATCGAACAAGCCGGAGTTCACCTCGACACAACCGAGTTCGACCTCGGCGGCGAGCGGTATCTGAAGGACGGCACCGTCCTGCCCGACGAGACCCTCGACGAGCTCCGGGCCTACGACGCGATCCTCCTCGGAGCGGTCGGTACACCCGAGGTACCGCCTGGAGTCATCGAGCGTGGCCTGTTGTTGAAGGCGCGATTTGCCCTCGACCTCTACATCAACCTGCGACCGTTCGTCGGAGAGAACCACGAGTTCGTAGTCATTCGCGAGAACACCGAGGGTACCTACGCCGGTGAGGGTGGATTCCTCCGGTACGGAACCCCGAACGAGATTGCGACCCAGGGTTCGGTCAACACCCGGATGGGCGTCGAGCGTTGTGTTCGTTACGCGTTCTCACTTGCTGAGTCTCGGCCTCGCAAACACCTCACCCTTGTGCACAAGACCAACGTTTTGACCTTCGCCGGCGATCTGTGGCAGCGGGTCTTCGACGAGGTCGGCGCTGAACATCCCGATGTGACGACGGCCTACAACCATGTCGACGCAGCGTGCATCTTTTTTGTTGACGACCCGGGCCGCTACGACGTCATCGTCACCGACAATCTCTTCGGCGACATCCTCACCGATCTCGGTGGTGCAGTCTCGGGAGGCATCGGCCGAGCCGCGTCGGCCAACCTCAACCCGGCCCGCACGGGTCCTTCGCTGTTCGAGCCGGTCCACGGATCTGCCCCCGACATCGCAGGAAAGGGCTTGGCAAATCCGGTCGCCGCCGTGTTGTCGGGAGCGATGATGCTCGACTTCCTCGGCGAGCACGGGGCCGCTGCCCGCCTCGTCACGGCCTGCGACGCCGTCGACGACGATGGCGACACTGCCACCATCGCTTCGCGTCTGTCAGCATTGTTGTGACAGACCCAACCTCACACTGAACTCGAACCGGCCACGCACTGAGGAGTACCGATGCCCATCACCCCATCGCAGAAGATCTGGATGGACGGCGAACTCGTCGATTGGAACGACGCGAAGGTCCACATCTTGACCCATACGCTCCACTACGGAAACGGAGCCTTCGAGGGCATCCGGGCCTATGAGACACCGAGGGGCACAGCGGTCTTTCGTCTGGCCGAACACATTCAGCGCCTCTTCGACAGCTGCAAGATCCTCGCCATCGATATCCCGTTCACGTTCGATGAGCTGATGGATGCGACCAAGGAGACGGTGCGGGTCAATGGCCTTCCGTCGTGTTACATCAGACCGCTCGTCTATCTCGGTTATGGCGAGATGGGTCTCAACCCACTGTCTTGCCCGGTCAACGTGTCGATCGCCGTCTGGCCTTGGGGCGCCTACCTCGGCGAGGAGAGCCTCAGCAAGGGCGTCAACATGATGATCTCGTCGTGGCAGCGTCACGATCCCAACGCGATGCCACCCGCGGCCAAGGGTGTCGGGCACTACATCAACTCCCAGATGGCCAAGGTCGCAGCTGTCAGGGCCGGCTACGACGAGGCGATTCTGCTCTCACCCCAGGGTCATGTCAGCGAGTGCACCGGCGAGAATCTGTTCATCGTGAAGCGCGACGCCATCATCACACCGCCGACTTCGGCCGGGGCTCTCGAGGGCATCACCCAGGACGCTGTTCGTACCATCGCGAACGATCTGGATATCGAGTACCGCCAGCAGAACTTGTTGCGGTCCGATCTGTACACAGCGGATGAGGCCTTCTTGTCAGGGACTGCGGCAGAGGTGGTTCCGATCCGTTCGGTCGACGATCGTGTCATCGGCGATCGGGGCCCGATCACCACCCGCGTCCAGGAGATGTTCTTCAAGGCGGTCAGGGGCGAGCTTCCCCAGTACGAACGATGGAACGAGCTCGTCGATGGCTGATCAACCGGCACCGCCGGTCGACCGGTCACCGCGCCACGACACTTCGTGGCCCACCGCGGTCGAGATCTTCGACACGACCCTTCGCGATGGTGTTCAGTTCGAGGGGATTTCGGTCACATCCGAGGACAAGCTCAGGGTTGCTCGCCAGCTCGATCGCCTCGGCGTACGCTGGATCGAGGGCGGCTACCCCGGTGCCAACCCCAAGGATCGTGACTTTTTCGACCGTGCCGTCCACGAGCTGAAGCTGGAGACCGCCGAGCTGGTCGCGTTTGGCTCGACCAGACGTCCTGCAGGCAAGGTCGATGACGACCCGACGCTTCGTGTGTTGGCCGAGGCCGGCGTCGGTACGGCATGCATCGTTGGCAAGTCGTGGGACTATCACGTCACCGAAGCTCTGCGAACAACACTCGACGAGGCCGTGGCCATGGTCGGTGAATCGGTCGAGTTTCTGGCAGGTGAAGGCCTCCGGGTGTTCTTCGATGCCGAGCACTTCTTCGACGGTTATCTGCGCAACCCCGAATTTGCCCTCCGCGTACTCGAGGCGGCGGCGGTCAACGGCGCGTCGGCCCTGGTCCTGTGCGACACCAATGGCGGCTCACTTCCTCACCAGGTTGAACCGATCGTCGACCGGGTCGTTTCTCACTTCGGCGACCTGACCATCGGCATCCACACCCAGAACGACACGGGTTGTGCTGTGGCAAATGCCGTCGCTGCCGTGAGGGCGGGAGCCACCCAGGTTCAGGGAACCATGAACGGCTATGGCGAGCGCACCGGCAACTGTGACAACACCCAGCTCATCCCGAACCTGACACTGAAGATGGGCATCGAGACCTTGCCCGAGGGGTGTATGGACAGGATCTCCTCCATCAGCCACCACGTCGCCGAGTTGTTGAACATGCCGCCGATGCCACAGCAGCCCTATGTTGGCAAGTCGGCGTTTGCCCACAAGGCCGGACTGCACACCAGCGCCATCTCGAGGCGCGCCGACAGCTACGAACACGTCGACCCGAGCGATGTCGGGAATCACACACGTTTCCTCGTATCCGACCTGAGCGGAAAGGCGACCATCGAGTTGAAGGCGGCCGAGTTCGGCATTGCCCTCGATGGTGCCGCTGTTGCAGATCTCGTCGACCGGCTCAAACGTCTCGAGCACGAGGGATATCACTACGAGGCGGCCGACGCATCACTCGAGATCCTCATGAGAGAAGCGAACGGCTGGACGCCCAACTGGTTCGACGTCGAGTCCTTTCGGGTCGTCACCGACCGCCGTGTCGATCGAAGTTTCGACACAGAAGCTACGGTCAAGGTCCTGGTCGAGGAGCAGCGTCGGGTTGCGGTCGGCGAGGGCAATGGCCCGATCAACTCACTCGATTCTGCGCTGCGTCAGGCGATCGGCGAGTTCTATCCCGAGCTCTCGGGTATCCACCTCATCGACTACAAGGTCAGGGTTCTCGACTCTGCGGCCGCCACCGCTGCCGTCACCCGTGTTCTGATCGACCAGACCGATGGCGACACGGTCTGGACGACCATCGGCGTGTCCGAGAACATCATCGAAGCCAGCTGGCTCGCGTTGCGCGACGGGTTGTACTACGGCTTGCTCCGCAGCGGACGCCCGACAGACTGATCCCCCCTCAGAACGAGGTTGCCAACGCTCCGGGATGTGGCGATAGCGTTCGGGTATGGCCGAGTTCGCTCACGACCATTGGGTCCGACTGCATCGCATCGCCAACGCCGAGTTCGATTTTCGGGTCCGGCAGATCCTGCCCGAGTGGTGGGGTGCGTCGACACCGTGCGAAGAGTGGGATGTCTACGACCTCGTGAACCACTGCGTCGCCGAGAGCATGTGGGTTCCGCTGCTGCTACAGGGTCACCATCCGAAATCGATCGGTGGCCTCGATGGCGACCTGGTCGAGGGTGATCCGGTCGATGTGTGGGAGGGCGCCCGACTCGACGCCCTCGATGCGGTCGACGACTCGAGCGCCGGTACCGAGGTCCACCTCGTGGCGGGGGTGACCTCTGCCGCCGAGTACATCCGTCAGCGGACGGTCGACATGGCGGTGCATGCCTGGGATCTGGCCAGGGCGATCACCGTCGACGAGTCGCTCGATCCCGAGCTGGTGGAGGGTGTAGCAACGTACGTATTGCCCAAGGCCGACCAATTTGTTGCGGGCTCGTTGTTGTTCGAACCGTCGGTGGTTTCGTCACCGTCGGCCGATCCGTTCGAGCGCGTGTTGAATCTGCTCGGTCGAGAGGCTGACTGAGTGAACCACACGGGTTCGCTCCGACCAATATCGAGGGGTTCTGATGAGTACACGCGACGAACACATCGACGGGTTGTACCTGTCGCACCTCACTCCTGTCGATATCGACGTCTTCTTCAGGACCCTCGCTCGCCGCGTACCAGGCGGTGTGCCCGATCACTTGGCACCGGTGTTGTCGTCGTGTCGCAAGAGGATCAAGCAGCTGGCCACGGACATGGGCTCGGCCGACGCTGCGACGATTGACGCGTCTCTCGTCGAGAGAATGTGTGAGCTGTTGGTCGAGCAGTTTCAGGGAATGAAACGCCGTCAATGGAAGGCTCGTATCGGCGAGAACCGGACGATCGACTACGTCCGTTCCGCCATCGGAGAGATCAGCGCCGACCTGCACGAGCTGACGCAGGGCTGACCTGGGCCCGATCCTGGGTAGCCTCGTAACCCGTGACTGATCAGGTCGTTCCACGTCTTCGTTTCGCTCCCGCTCCGACCGGGTTCCTGCACCTCGGCTCGGCGCGCACAGCGCTGTTCAATTGGCTCTATGCCCGGCACACCGGTGGTGAACTCGTACTGAGGGTCGAGGACACGAACGCCGAACTCGCCCGCCCAGAGCTGATCGACAACATCTATGAGTCTCTCGAGTGGCTAGGGATCGACTGGGATGGCGAGCCGGTTCGTCAGAGCCAGCGCGACCACCTCTATCAGGAGGCGATCGATCGTCTCGTGGGCGATGGCAGGGCCTACGAGGACGATGGGGCAATCCGTTTCCGTGTGGGCGATGCCGGCTCCACCTCCTGGGACGACGTTGTGCGAGGCACGGTCACCTTCGAACACGAACACGTCGAGGACTTTGTCATTCGGCGTTCCGACGGATCGGCGACGTTTTTCCTCGCCAATGCTGTCGACGACCTCGATCTCGGCATCACCCATGTGGTCAGGGGTGAGGATCTGGTCAACGTCACACCAAAGGTCATCATGCTTCGTCGGGCTCTCGGAGCGACCGATCTACCGGTGTTCGCCCACCTGCCACTCATCGTCAACGACAAGCGCAAGAAATTGTCGAAGCGTCGCGACGACGTGTCGCTGGCCAGTTATCGCGAAAGAGGCATCATCGCCCCTGCCATGGCGAACTACCTGGCCTTGCTCGGTTGGGGACCCCCCGACGATGTCGAGGTGAGGCCGATGAGCGAGATCGTCGAGCTGTTCGAGCTGACGGACATCAACGCCTCTGCTGCGATGTTCGACCTGAAGAAGCTGACGGCCATCAACGGCGACTACATCAGAGCGATGAGTGTCGACGACCTTGCCGACGCCATTCGTCCGTACATCGATGCCGAGCCGTGGGGTCCGGGTGTGGACGATGAGTCGTTGCGCCGTGTTGTCCCGCTGCTACAAGAGCGGGCGAAGCTGCTGGAAGAGGCGCCAGGAATCGTCGACTTCCTGTTCTTCGACGATCCCGAGATCGACGAGGCCTCGTGGCAGAAGATCATGACGACCGAAACTGCATTGCCGATGCTCGACGCCGTCGTCACCGCCTACGCCGACATCGAGTGGACGTCGCACGATCTGCACGCAGCCACCCTCGCGGCGGGTGAAGCTCTCGGCCTCAAGCTCGGCAAGGCACAAGCACCGGTGCGCGTCGCCGTCACCGGACGCACCGTCGGGCCGCCACTGTTCGAGAGCCTCGAGATGCTCGGTCGAGACGAGAGCCTTCGCCGCATCGAAGCTGCGCGAACACGTTTGACCTGACTGCTCGGTCGAGTACCATCACCCATCGCCGAGGTCGCGAACGCGGACGAGGTCACATCCTTCGGGGATGGTGTAATTGGCAACACATCTGGTTCTGGTCCAGACATTGGGGGTTCAAGTCCTCCTCCCCGAACTCAGCGCTGTTGCGGCTGTCCGCCGCTATAGTGTCGTGGCTGTTGGGCGGCCTGTTTGCCCAACAATCGCACCTAGCCCCCATCGTCTAGCGGCCTAGGACACCACCCTCTCAAGGTGGCGGCACGGGTTCAAATCCCGTTGGGGGTACCAAGAGATTCATATGCGAACCCGAGGCTACGAAAGTGGTCTCGGGTTCGTTCATGTTTGGCTTGGAGTTGCCCGCTGGGGCTGGTGGCAGCGGATCGCCTGGCTGCCAGTTGAGTTGGTCGAGATTCGCAGACGATACGTCGGTTACGATTCGGCTGGCCCTGATAGCTGTTTATATCCCCTTGGGCACGACGAGAACGAACGTGACAGTCCAGATTCTGGGATCTGGATTCTGACTGCAGCCTCGGCCAGTATCACGCCGTCATCTGCATGGTCGAATTTTCTCACTCCAACCTGGACGATTCCCTCAAGCTCGGCCTATCAAACGGTCGATCTGCAATTGAGGGTCTATTGAGCTGACCCCCGGATAGTGGTCCAGGTGTTGTGGGAGTCTGATGCCCCCTGTTGTGGGGCCGATAGGACACCATTACCATGACTTCTAGGAAGCGCAGGCGGCATACGCCTGAACAGATCATCCGCAAGCTGGCTGAGGGTCACAAGTTGATGGCCGGCGGGATGGATCTGGAGGAGGTGTGCCGCGAGTTCGCGATTGCGGAGTCGACGTGGCATCGCTGGGTCGCTCA
>JAAETH010000230.1 GCA_024228575.1 Actinomycetes bacterium | reverse complement strand
ATCCACGATTCCTTCCGCCAGACCAGATCATTCCACGCGGAGCTCACTCACCTGTGTCGCCAAGCGCAATGGACGCGTGTTCCGGCTAGCCCTCGGCCAGACGACCCACGAACAGCGACCCCACCTCATCGTCGGTCGCCGGGTCTCGCGTCGAGACCTGCAGCATCACACTGTCTCCGACCACGACGAGGCTGTGAACGTTGGTTATGTCCATCAGCTCCGAGACACGCTGATGCTGCCACCCATCGGCTCCGGCGTCGATGGACAACACGAAGGTCTCGGCCGCCGGCAGGTCGTCGCCTGGGAGGGTGCGTTCGACAGACAAGACGGCGGTGAGCTCGGGGGACACACCAATCTGCAGGGGTTCCAGGGACCAGTGCAGGCGGAATGGTTCCCACGTGGCACCACCATCCGCGGAGATCTCGGATGCAAAGTCCGAGACCATGAGGTCGTCGGCCGAACCGTCACGAACGACATGGGTATTGCTGGCCCTGGAATCCCAACTCTGGCCGCCGTCGACGGACCGGAGCTGATGGAAGAAGCTCGGCGATTGAGCGACGAACGTGCCGGAGAACTCGGCGAGCCAGACGGCCTCGGTGGCGGGTCGGTCGTCGCTGAATCGTTCGACAGTGCCGTCGTCGATCTCGAGCACGGTCCCCCTGAGGGTCATGAAGTACGGGAACATGACCGCCTGGAACTCGAGATCGGTCAAGCCGAGTTCGTCGAGCACCACTGGCTCGGTGCGGCTGGTTCCGTCGCTGGAGAAGAGCTCGATGGTGTCGGGTTTGGTCAGTGAGGCGTAGGAATCGCCGACATCGCGCCCGTTCTGGTGGAGGATGCAAGCGAGGTTGATCCATCCTGTCGGTGCCTCGAGGGCCAGGACGACGTCGCCGTCGGTCGCCACGACCCCGCCGTCCCACGGTCGGTAGAACCTGCCCTCGGGGGTTGCCCTGCGAGGCAGCAGCGTCTCGGTCCAGCTGGTACCCCCGTCCTCGGAAACGGTTGCGAACGCGACGAAAGGTGGTCGCCCGATCGTGGAACAGGGGTCGGAAGGGTCGGGGGTGAATGAAGGGGCCACGACGCCCCCAAGGGCGATGGTGTCGCCCGACACCGAGATCGACTGCCATTCGATGTGGTCGGGCTCGAGAGCCGACGCCGCTCGCTCGACCAGATCGGTGGGGTCGACGTCGAGAGCTATCCGGGTGAACGAGTGGAGGTCGTGGGAGACGAGTATCTCGTCCTCGTAGGCGAGGTATGCGGTGCCCTGGTCGACGGCGACCACATCGGGAGCTCCGAAATCGACCAATTCCCACTCGAGGGACAGCGGACCAAGCTCAAAGAGGCGGCCACCGGTCGGCCGGAGCAAGGTCGACTCTGGTGTGCGATCGGGCTCTGCGGTGGTCGGTGGGGCGGTGGCGAGTACGTGCGGTTCCTCGCTTGTCGGCGAGAACTCGGTTGTGGTCGAATGCGACACGGGGGTAGTCGAGGAGGCAGGTTCGGAACCCTCGCCGGAGTCGACGGACGGGCTCTCACCGCTGGAAGCCTGCCACGCCGCTAGGCCGAGGACCGCGGCGAGAATGATCAATCCGGTGACGAGCAGCCTGCGGTTCCCTTGTGTGGTGATCAGGTTCGACTCGGAGGCGTTCGGTCCCACCTGTGTCACGTGACTTCTCCTCTTGGGCGGACGTGCGACTTCACGTCGGCGGCGGAATCGCTTGCTAGCTCTCGTCGTCCTCCTGCTGGATCGGCTTAGATGAGTAGTTCCAAGGGCTTGTCGCGTTCCGCGGCGTGTTATCTGGCAGGCGGGGTGACGGTGGGTGGTGGTTCGGTCACGGTTGGTCGACCAGACGCGCCCGCGGACGCACTTCGCCACGCTATGTCACCTACTCGCTCACACTGAGTCGACAAGACGCGTCCGCGGACAGCCCCACCCCAACCCTTGTAGCTACTTGTCTAGGTGTTCTCTGTGGGTGGCTCCATGAACGCCGAGAGTCAGAGCATGCGTTCGACGGAACGCCTCGTTATCGGTCCAGCTCACCGACGGCCAATGATGACCCCGAAGGGCCGTCGCCGAGAACGATGATGCGGCCGTCGAGGATGGCGACATCGTGCGACCGTTCGAAACCGGTCGCTTCTGCAACCAGCTGGTGGGTCCAGGCCTCGTCGTTGAAGCGGAGCGACAAGATGGTGCGGTATTCAATCGACTTGAAGCCGGTGCCGTCTAGCGCCACGCGATCGCTCAGGGCGACGAGGACGTCGTCGGCGCTGCTGATCATGGCAGGCTGAACGCTGGGTCCGAGGCCAGGGCTTGTCCACGTAGCGCCGCCGTTCACCGAAATGACGGACTGCTCGTCCCTCTCGCCGCCGAGGACACGTTCTGTCGAGTACGTGCCCATCCACACCTCGCCGCCGTGTGGCAATTGTGCCCAGGTAGTGCCCCCATCGATAGAACGAAACACGCGTGGGCTGAACCACTCGGTAGCGATGACGGCGCCGTGTGCGGTGTCGATGTCCTGGGCGATGACGTCGAGCTCGGTGATCGTTCCGTCACGTTCGATTCGGATCGCCGGGTTCCCATGAGGTACGGGGTCGCTGGTTGCCAACGCCCTCATCGCGATCAGCTCTGCCTCGTTCAGGTTGAGTTCGTCGAAGGCAACCGTGATCCGCTCCCTGGTCTCGGGGTCCGTGACCTCGACGGCCGTATCGGAGAACTCCTCGGTGAAGTCGGAATTGAAGTCGAATCCGTTCTGGCGAAGCACACAATCGACGTCGAGGATGGTCCACTGCCCGTCAGCCGCCAGAACCGCACCATCGACCGCCGCAACCTGCGGAAACGTGTCGATGTCGGCGCTGAACCTTCCTCCCTCGAGGCCGGGATCGCCGACGGCCGCTGCCGACCATGTGGCACCGCGGTCGTGGCTGTAGACGACCACGAGGGGGTTGGCCGTATTGTCACAGCCGTCTTGCGGCGAGTCCAGGACGTGGAGGGCGCCGCCCAAGGCGATCGTGTCGCCGGAGGCCGAGACGTTCGGGAAGAATCCTCGAAGAACCGTTTCGGAGTCGATGCCCAGGTCGGTCTCGGCGACGACATCGGCAATGTCGACGACCTTCCAGGTCTCGAGGTCGTCGGTGAACGCCAAGCCGTTCTCGCCCGTTGCGAACAGGGTGTTTCCGTCGACTGCAATCTGGACGGCGCGCCCCAGCTCGTCGGGCAGGTCGATGTTGCTCCACTTCACGGGCAGTTCGTCGAACGCCACGGGATCATTGGCTGCTTGGACTGTGTCGATGGGCTCGAACACAACTGCGTCCGATGCGGCCTCGTCATCTGAGACCCACCAGACGATGATGCCGATGACGATCGCTGCCACGCCCAACCCTGCCGCGACCGACAGCCACTTTCGGGCCGGTCCGGCCGCCTCGGACACCGCCTCCGATTCCTGGGACGTGTCGCTTGATCGATCCTCTACCACCGCTTCCACCCTTCGCCGCTTCATTCTTTCACCCGCTCACGCAGGAAAGGGCGATCTAGTTCCCGGCCGTCGTGAGAATTGGTGAGCCGACCAGAACTCTCGAGATGAGGGCGTCGTCGAGAAACCAGGCCATCGGGCGGCCGCCGATGCTGCTGAGCGTGATGTATTCGCCGAGTGCCTCGATCTCGGCGATCGGCTGGTGAACCCACAGATCCTCGTGGAACAGCGACAGGATCGGCCCGGGGTCCGCGTCGTATGCCCGATCCAGTATCTCCGAGTCGCGAAAGCCCGTGTAGAACGCACGTAGGTAGTCCTCTTGTGGGATCGAGAGGATTGTCTGACCTCGGTACCCGAGAAACTCCATCTCATCAGCGGTTTGCTTGATGAAGTCGGCGTCCTGTGCGAATACTCCGTGCGACTGGGCGAACACGACAGATCCGTCGGGGTCGGTGATCTTGTAGATGATCTGGTGTGCGGTCACGGTGGTGCTGAGATCGAAACCTTCGTGGTCGTAGGAGAACTCGATGCCTTGGTCGATCAGGGCGAAGGGGCTAATCGTCGATACGGCCAGCATCCCAGAGTCGGTCTCGATTGCTGCTCCGGGCACGAGGCTGGTCGGGAACATGGGGGTCCACGCGCCGCCGCCATCGAGCGAGAGCCACATCTGGTTGGCTCCGACACCGATGGCGGCACCGTCGGTTGCTTGGACCAGGAGCATCTCGCTTGAGGTTTCGACCCAGGTCGAACCACCGTCTGACGAGCGGAACACCGTGCCGGGATCCTCGGGACTCCAAGCGATGAACCCGCCGTCGAAGGCGGTCACCTCGGTGGCGGCGATATCGAGCTGCTCCAGAGTGCCAGATGAGGTCAGTCGTATCAGCCCCTTGCTGGCGTCGAGACCAGCCAGCGGCAGCTCCAGATCGCCGGAGCCCTCGCACGCGATGAACCGGATGTACGGGTCCGTCTGGGCGGTGAAGATGACCGCGCTGCCGTCGGCTGCGGCCCTAGGCATCGGATTCATCGAGTCGAGGCCACCGGGATGGGGAAGTGTGATCGGTTCCCACGAGGCTCCGCCGTCGAAGCTCACGATGCCGACCGACGACAGCGGTCGCTCGGTGCCATCGCAGTAGTCGTCGTTTGTGTCGGAATAGTTGGGCCACATGGCCATGGGGTCGACCCGCGCACCGAGGACGATCGCGTCCGGGCTCACCGCCAGAACCTCGAACCCGCCACCCAGGGCGTGGGCGTCGAGACCCATCGCGCCGGCTACCAGGGCCAAGTCGATGTCGATCTCGTGGGTCTCCCAGATGTCGAGGTCGGTCGTTCGGTAGAGGGTGTTGTCGTCCACGCCGACCAGGACCTCACCACCAACCGAAGCGAGAGCGTTGCGGCCGTAGGCGAAGTCGGCCGGCAGGTCGACGGGTGTCCATTCAAAGGGGATCTCGCCGAACCCGATCAGCTTGTTCAGCTCCACCACCTCGACGGTCGGTGCCGCTGTGGTCGGTGCCGGAGCGGTTGT
>JAAETH010000229.1 GCA_024228575.1 Actinomycetes bacterium | reverse complement strand
GCCCGCCTCCGAATCGAGTTGTCAACCTCGATGACCGTGGTGATCTTGTCGTCCTGGCCGGGGCGCTCGAACCACTTCTCGTCGAAGGGCGACTCGAGTCCGAGCTCGCCGAACTTCTCGTGCACGAGCACCATCCGCTTGCGACTCCACATCGTGCAATACAGCTTCAGCGGCGTCCATGGTTCGCCCAGTTCGGGAAATGCATCCGGATCACCCGCCAGATCCCACGCGGGCAGCGAGATCTGGGTGACCTTCAAATGGTCTGGGTGCGGATAACGCGACTGATCCTCCGGGTAGGTCACGATGACCTGGGGACGTACTCGCCGAACGATCTCGACGAGATCGCGAACCGCCTCGTCGACCGGAACCTGGGCGAACGACTCGTGATGGTGATTGTGATCCGAGTCCGGCATGCCGCTGTCGCGATGACCGAGCCAAACGACCTCTCCATATCCGATGATGTCGGCTGCGCTCTGAAGCTCGGCCTCCCGGACCTCGGCGAGGTTCTCGACGACCTCGGGGCGGTCCATCGCCGGATTCAAGATGTCGCCCGCCTCACCGCCGGTGCAACACACCAATGTCGTGCGGACGCCGGCGTCAGCCAAACGGCGGATGGTTCCTGGCCCCTTCGAGCTCTCGTCGTCGGGATGAGCGTGGATTGCCAAAATCGAAAGCGGCGTCTTGTCGCCGGCAAGAGGTTGTGTCGACGTTGCGCTTGTATCCGACATCGAAGCGACGCTAGCAACCCGATTCAGGGAACCAACGCTGCTCTGGTTTCGTTGTGCCCCTACAGTGGAACCAGCGGGTTGATTGCTGTTCGTGCAGGAACCCGCTGCGAGGCCGGGAGGTAGGACATGGATCCAGATACGTGGGTGTTGATCTGGCTGATCGTCGCGGGAATGTTCGTCGTGGGAGAAATGGTCTCCCCGGGGTTCTACCTGCTGCCATTCGGGATCTCGGCTGCGGCGGCTCTCGTGCTGGCCCTAGTGGGGGTTCCCGTAGCGGTCCAATGGGTTGTGTTCATCGTTCTCGGCGCCGGCTCGGCCTACTGGTTCCTGAAGTACTTCAAGAAACACGAGTCCGACACCCAGCTACCAACGGGTGTCGGAGTCGATCGGCTGCTGGGCGAGACCGGACCAATCATCGCGGCTGTTCCCGCAGGACCGACCAACACGGGCCGGGTCATGCTCGGAGCCGAAGAATGGATAGCCGAAAGCGCCGACCAGGCGCAGATCTCAGATGGCACCGTCGTCGAGGTCGTAGAGGTGAAGGGGACCCGCGTAATCGTCGTCCCCAAAACAAGCACAAAAGGAACGAGCTGACATGATCGCCGTAATCATCCTGGCGGTAATCGCCGTAATGGTGCTGCTGTTTCTGGCAGCGGCAGTCAAGATCGTGCGGCCCTACCAGAGGGGCATCGTCGAACGTCTTGGCAAGTACAAGCTGACGACCGATCCCGGCCTCCAGATCATCATCCCGTTCATCGACACCATGCGAGTGGTCGACATGCGAGAGCAGGTCGTCGACGTTCCGCCACAGGAGGTCATCACCAAGGACAACGTCGTCGTAGCCGTCGACGCTGTTGTGTTCTACGAGCCGACAGATCCCCAACGCCTCGTCTACAACATCGCGAACTTCGTGCTGGCGATCACCAAGCTGGCCCAGACCAACCTCAGAAACCTGGTCGGCGATCTCGACCTCGACGCCGCACTGACTTCGCGAGACACGATCAACGCAGCATTGCGCAACATCCTCGACGACGCCACCGACAAGTGGGGTGTGCGTGTCGTTCGTGTCGAGATCCAGCGAATCGATCCCCCTGCCGAGGTCGTTTCTGCGATGCACGAGCAGATGAAAGCAGAGCGCACGAGGCGTGCTGTCGTCACCGAGGCCGAAGGTGTCCGCGAGGCCGACATCCTCAGAGCCGAGGGCGAGAAGGCGGCTGCGATTCTCTCCGCAGAAGGCCACAAGAGGTCGGCGATCCTCAAGGCCGAGGGCGATGCCGAAGCGGTCCGGACCGTTGCAGAAGCCGAGCAGTTCAGGCTGCAGACGGTCGCGGCCGGCGAAGCCGACGCAACCAGGGCCGTGTACGGAGCCATCCACGACGGCCAGCCGACCCAGGATCTGTTGGCGATCAAGTACCTCGAAGCGCTCCACGCGATCGCCG
The DNA here is from genome assembly GCA_024228575.1 of Actinomycetes bacterium. Lineage (GTDB taxonomy): Bacteria > Actinomycetota > Acidimicrobiia > Acidimicrobiales > Poriferisodalaceae > JAAETH01. Next base: position 49,379 of record JAAETH010000229.1, on the reverse strand, counting down.
ACGGCCGGGCCACCAAACTCGTCGTCCCGGCAGACTTCGCCGGCGTTCTCGGGGCCGTTGCAGGCATCGCAGAGGCGATGAAGACCGACGACGTCGCCGTGAGGCCCCCCGCCGGCGACGAGTAGCGCTGGATTGCCTCAGACTGAGGCGGGGTCGACCGACGCCGGCTATGAAGTCGGGTCGGTCACCTGCCCCGCGAACAGGATCGCTCCTGTACCAACGTGGCGCACCAGATAGAAGAACGGCCGATCAGCAGCGACCACAATCTCCGGCTGGGGCGATCCGGACTCAACGAAGCCAAGCGCCGTAGCCGCAGCGGCTTCCGTGCCCAGCTCGTCCACTGTTATGTCGGCTCCGTGAACAGCCCCAGCGAGGAACGCATCGGGGGCGATGCCTGGATAGTTCCCGGGCGCGATCCCCAGACCCTTCAGCCAATCGAGGAAGTCGAAGGCGGTGGTCGTCTCCCACTCCGGCATGCGCAGTTCGTAGGGACCGGTTGTGAAGGCGGCATCTATCTCGGCCAGTAGATCGACCGACAGCCGCTCCCGGATCTCCTCGAATCGGCCCTCGTCCGGCACGATGAGCAGTATGGAGAAACCATCGCCGAGATAGGGGATCTCGGCACCCACGAAGCCATCTCCAGAGCCGCGGGGACCGGGTTGCTCGAGGTCTACCAGGAAGGGGACATCCACCTCGGTGCCGTCGAGGCGCGTGAACGGGCCAATCTCAGAGCCGTACTTGCCGAAGATGGACCGCCACTGGGCCTTGAAATACACCGTGTCGGTGAGCACCAGCACGGTGTCGGGCCCGATGAACCCGGGAGGCAGCAGTTCGGGGATCAGCTCGTTGGTCTGGTCAGATACCCAACCGTTGATGCGTTCCCGGGAAACCTCGGGATCCGACGGGTCGAACGACTCGACGCCAGCACCGTGATGGGTGGCCATGAGATCGATCCAACCCTGATCGGGGGTCGCAGTCGTGGACGGCCACAACCGGTCGGCCAACGTGACGATCGGCGACTCGGTCCCGTCGAGAGCCGTCTGCGTTCCCGAGTCGGCGGCGAGGGCCAGATCGAGTGTGTTCCACGCGCCATGGGCGGCCATACCCTCTGGCAGGCCGAGGGCGACATCGATGGCTTCGCCGGTGGTCTCGTCGGCGGCGCCCCGGGCCATCAGCAGGGCATGACCGATGCTGAGGGGGCTGAAGACCAGATTCTCGTCCGCCGGTTGTGCTCTCATCAGATCGAACCCGGCCTCGCTGAAGCCGGCGACAAGTTCTCCGACTGGCTCCCCAGGATCTGAGGCAGCCCGTTCGAGGCCCTCGGAGGGGCCGATCGTCGAACCCGGCGGCTCGGACCGATCCACATCCTCGTCCGAGGCATCGGATCCACAAGCCGACGCCATGGCAATCGCCGCCAAGAGCGCAATCGACACCGCTCGCCGGCACCACCCACCCGGTGTTGATTCCATCGGTTGCTCCAGATTCAGGGGTGAGGCAGGATGGCGACACCATGACTCGACCGCTCTCAGACGACGATCTCCGGGCGATGATGACCCACATGATCGGGGCCAGGGTCTCGTCCCAACGGGCATTCAATCTACAACGACAAGGTCGGGCAGGAACGAACGCGCCGATCGACGGCAGCGAAGCCATCGTCGTCGGCGCGGCCCGCGCACTCGATCCCACAGCCGACTGGGTCCTTCCGCAGTATCGCGAACCCGTGGCGCTTCAGCGTTTCGGCCCCGAGGTCCTCGAGAGCTACGTCCGCTACATCCTCGGCGATCCCGACGGTGGCCACATTCCCGAACCGGTGCGGGTCTGGCCACCACAGATCAGCCTTGCCACCCAGGTTCCTCACGCTGTCGGCATGGCGTGGGGCATGAAGCGCACTGGCGAAACCGGCTGCGCTCTGGTGTTCCTTGGCGATGGATCGACGTCCGAAGGTGACTTCTACGAAGCCGCCAACTTCGCCGGCGTGCTTCGAGCACCGGTCATCTTTGTTGTCGTGAACAATGGGTGGGCCATCTCGACCCCGGTCGCGAGCCAGACAGCGGCCAAGAACTTCGCAGCCAAGTCGCACGCCTTCGGGTTCCCTGGCACCACGGTCGACGGCACTGACATCCTCGCGGTGTACGAGGTCGTCAGCGAGGCCCGCGAGCGGGCGGTGTCGGGAGCCGGTCCGACCCTCATCGAAGCGGTTACGTACCGTCTCGCGCCACACACGACGGCCGATGACCCAACCCGATACATGCCCGACGACGAGCTTGTTGCCGCCAGGGGACGCGATCCACTCACACGTTTCCAGAAGGAGCTATCGGGGCGAGGCCTCTGGTCCGACGACGACACCACCAGGGCCGAGGCCGATGCCGACGCGGTGATGGAGGCCGCAATCCAGGCCGCCGAGGCAGACAGGGCGAACCCGATCGAGTTGTTCGATCACGTCCATGCGATCCGGACAACCCGTCTGGAACGACAGCGTCGAGAGTGGATCGACCACTACGGCGAGGATCCCCGATGAGCCACGTGGAGGAGATTCCCGACGACGCTTCGCAAGAGATGAACATGCTCGAGGCCATCAACCACACGTTGCATCAGGAGATGAGGCGCGACGAACGGGTCATGGTTCTGGGTGAGGATGTCGGTCACAACGGTGGTGTGTTCCGGGCTACCGATGGCCTGCACACAGAGTTCGGCGGCGACCGCGTGGTCGATACTCCCCTGGCCGAAGCGGTCATCGTCGGAACCTCGGTCGGGTTGGCGGCTGCGGGCCAGATTCCGGTCGCCGAGATCCAGTTCCTGGGGTTTGCATATCAAGCGATGCACCAGATCGCCGGACAGGCTGCCCGCCTACGTTTCAGGACGCGAGGCAGATTCCAGGCTCGGATCACGATCCGGTCGCCGTTCGGTGGAGGTGTTCGCACGCCCGAACTACACAGCGATTCGATCCTCAGCCAGTTCGCCAATGTGCCCGGTCTCAAGATCGTCGCCCCGTCGAGCGCATCCGACGCCAAGGGCATGTTGGCGACTGCAATTCGCGACCCCGACCCTGTGCTCTTCCTCGAGCCGCTCCGCGGATACCGAATGATCAAGGACGAGGTTCCTCTCGGCGAACACCTGGTCGAATTGGGCAAGGCGAGGACCGTCTCCGACGGTTCCGACGTGGTGATCATCGCGTGGAGCTACATGGTCGATGTCGCCATGCGTGCGGCGACCGAACTGGCCAACGAGGGCATCTCGGCGCGGATCGTCGACCTTCGATCGATAGTCCCGCTCGACACCGAGGCCATCGCCCAGGCGGTCGAAGACTGCGGACGGGTAGTTGTGGTTCAAGAGGCACCCGAAACGAACGGTTTTGCATCCGAAGTGATCGCAACGATCAACGACACCTCGTTCTATTCGCTCGAGGCTCCCGTCGAGAGGGTGTCGGGGTGGGATGCCCCCTATCCGACCGGCCAACTGGAGGACTTCTACGTCCCCGATGTCGGACGTGTCGTGGCGGCGGTTCGACGTGTGGTGGAAACGCCGTGAGCGACTTCCTGCTTCCAGATGTGGGCGAAGGTCTCGAACAGGCCGAGATAGTCGAGTGGCTTGTTGCAGTGGGCGACACCGTCAAACGTGATCAACCACTCGTCGAAATCCTCACCGACAAGAGCCAGACCCAGCTCCCTTCACCGATCGGCGGAGTCGTCACGGCACTGGGCGGCAACGTCGGCGACATCATCGACGTGGGCGCACTGGTCGTCAGCTACGAAGGTTCCGTCGAGGCCGAAGCACCTACCACTGCTATCACCACTCCCTCCACCATTCGGAGACCGAAGGCGTCGCCAGCGGTACGCAAGAGGGCGCTGAGGGCAGGCATCGCGCTAGACGCTGTGCCTGGCACGGGTCCTGGTGGACGGATCACGGCAGACGACCTCGACAAACACCTCACCCGGCCAGCGAAACCCCAGTTGCCTGTCCCGGCGCAACCTCGCGTGCCATCCGATCTCGGCCACATGGCACCTGGCACACATCCGCTCAGGGGCATCCGCCGTGTCACGGCGGCAGCGATGGAGCGCTCGTGGCAGATCCCCCACATCCACGGGCACGACGAGTTCGACGCTTCACCCCTGCTCCATGCACGCAGCGATATCAAACAACGTCACCCCGACCTCGCCGCGAGACTGACCCCTCTCGCCTTCTTCGTGATGGCGGTCGCCGAGTCCTTGCGCACATACCCGACCGTCAACGCCTCGATAGACACCGACGCACAAACCGTCACGGTTCACCCCGGCATCAACATCGGCATAGCCGTCGCAGCACCCCAGGGGTTGATCGTTCCCGTCATCGCCGACGCCGACCAGCGTGGCCTGTTCGACCTGGCGGGCGAGATCGCCCGATTGTCGTCGCTGGCCCGCGACGGAGCGATCACCACCGCCGACATGTCCGATGGCACGTGCACCGTCACCAACTACGGCAGCCTCGGCGGCCGGCACGCCACACCGATCATCCGTGCCCCCGAAGCCGCCATCGTGGGGTTCGGCTCAATTCGCGAACGCCCCATCGCCGTCGGAGGGCAGGTCGTCGCTCGTCCTACACTTCCCATCGCCGTTGGAGTCGACCACCGCCTCATCGATGGCGACCTCATGACAGCGTTCCAGGAACGCATCATCGCCAGTCTTGGGAACCCCGCAGTCATGCTGGCACGCTGATGGTCGTCGGTGAGGTCTCCGAACGAACCGATGTAGCCATCGTCGGTGCAGGGCCCGGCGGCTACACAGCTGCGATCCGATGTGCCCAGGCGGGAAAGTCGGTGGTTCTCGTCGAACGCACTCGGGTGGGTGGCACCTGCCTGAACGTCGGGTGTATCCCCTCGAAGGTGCTCATCCACGCGGCCGATCTAGCGTCGCTACCCGATCGAACCGCAAACACTGGCATCGATGTCAGCACCAGTGTCGACGCCGCCGCAATGAAGATGCATCGGCGAGAAGTCGTCGGTGGTCTGACCAGCGGCGTGTCGCACTTGTTGAGGACTGCCGGGGTCGAGGTGTGGAAGGGAACCGCACGCTTCGCTCGCAGGAATCGATTGGTGATCGAGTCCGACGGAGAAGCCCCCCGACATCTCGAGTTCACAGACGCGATCGTCGCCACCGGTTCGAGACCGATCGAATTGCCAGGACTCGATTGGACAAATCCCCTGGTCACCGACTCAGCAGGTGCCCTCGGACTGGACCATATACCCACACGTCTCGCAGTGGTCGGCGCCGGCTACATCGGTGTCGAACTGGGAACCGCGTATGCGAAGCTCGGCTCGGTCGTCACGCTCATCGAGGCGACCGACAGGGTGCTCCCCCAGATGGACGTGCGGCTCGGCCGTCTCGTCGCCCGTCGGCTGCGCCAGCTCGACGTCGACCTGCGCCTCTCGACCCTTGCGCTCGAAGCCGGCGATGGTCAGCTGACCATCCAGTCGGGTGACACCGCCGAACACATCAGAACCGATCTTGTCGTGGTGGCGGTCGGCCGGCAGCCAAACACCGAAGACCTCGGACTCGATGTCGTAGGGGCACGGCTGGACCCCGCGGGCCTCGTGCAGGTCGACGGTTCCAGGAAGGCAGCGCCACATATCTACGCCATCGGCGACATCACCAGCGGCCCGGCGCTCGCCCACAAGGCAACAGCCGAAGCATCGGTGGCCGCAGCAGCCATCGCCGGTCAGGTAGTCGAGTTTGATCCGGCCGCCATCCCCGAGGTTGTCTTCTGTGATCCCGAGCTGGCATCGGTCGGGCACACGTTGACCTCGGCCGAGGAAGCCGGCATGAAGACCTCGACCTTCCGCTTCCCGTTCGCCGCAGGCTCGAGGGCCGCCACCATCGATGACAACTCGGGATTCGTTCAACTGATCGCCGACGATGCCGGCACCCTCATCGGGGCACAACTGGCGGGTTTTGGTGTCTCCGAGCTGGTCGGCGAGATCGCACACGGCATCGAGATGGCAGCTACTGCCGCAGAACTGGCCGACACCATCCACCCACATCCGTCGATGTCGGAGGCGGTGATGGAAGCGGCCCTCGGTCTGGACGGCCGACCGCTCCACGTCACAAGGGGATGAGCTCGTCGACCCCGGTCTCGTCGTCTTCTTCGAGCCGGTAGCCGAACCGGGCGGCCAGGCGCCCCTGGCCCTCTTCAGGTCCCGAAGCGAGAACCTCGTCACCAGCGTGCAGCACGACGTACTTGCGCGGGTTGTAGAGGTACGAGGCACCTCGCCTGACCGCCAAGACGTGGAACCCCGGATCGAGGTTGAGGCCCAGCGATCCCAGCGCGGCGGTATCGGCCTCGCTGTGAGGCGCGACCGGCATGGAGACAACCACCTCGTCGGTATCGCCTAGAGCGAGGGTCACGATGCCGTGCAACTCCCCGTCGTCGAGCACGACAGCGACCATCTCCAACGCCTGGTCTCCGATGTCCTCGGCGGCCTCCGCCAAGTGCAGAAGCCCGCGGAGAGGCGACGGGTCGAGGTTCTCCTGACCGGCTCGGAGCACCCAGGTCTGGAGCGAGGACTTCATCTCGTCGAGTCGTGCCTCGAGGCCCTTTATCTCACGTGCCAGGCCCTTGTCGCGCAACACCAGACACGAATAGGCCAGGCCCACGGCGGTCTCCGACAGGTTCTTCATCTCGACCAGGGTGTCGACCGCCCGGTCGAGGTCCGTGAGCGTGGTCGGATCGTCGAGGGCCGGGGGCTCCCAGCGCGGAGCTGCTGCCAACTCACGCAGCCTCACGATGCCAGCGGGTTCGCCGCGCATGAACAACACGTCACCCGGCTCGACGATGGTGTCACCATCGACGTGGGTGTTCCATCGTCTACCGCTCTGGATGGCGACAACCCTCATGCCGACTACAACCGGCAATTCCATGTCGCTGAGCGGGCGGTTTGCCAAATGGCTCCCCTCGCGCACGACCAGCCGATGTGAGACTTCGGCCGCCCCGGCGAGGTCGGCGACGAGAACCTGCGGGATGCCGAGGTTGCGGGTGACGATCTGGCCGATGTCGACGGCCGAGTTGGCGATACGTTCGATGGCCGAAACGATGCGTAGCACCCACGTCATCTCCTCGGCTTCTCGTCTGTTGCGCACCGCCAGCAGCGACAACGCTCTCATCTCGGCAACGGTCTCGGACATGTCCTCTTCGAGATCGACGACCGCGTCGGCCATGCCCTCGTCTCCGAAGTAGACGGCTGCATAGGCGAGATCGACCATCAGCTCGGACATGTCCTTGGCCTCGGCCAAGAGCGTCTTTACGTTTCTCGGTTTGTCATCCATACCGATGTGTGGCTCCTGAGTTCCAGAGACTAGACGGGGTCACTACGCTCCCCACAAGGTGATCGCGCTGACGAGGGCGTACGCGCCGACCAGGTCGACGACGCTGGTGACGAGCGGGATGCCATACGTGTCGGGATCAACACCAAATCGAACGGCGGCGACCGCTCCGTAGTAGGCGATGAACACGACCGCGACGGTGGCCAGCGCGCCACCCGTCACCGAGATGGCAACCATGTCGGCGAAGCCGGGTCCCGGCCTGTTGGCAACGACTGCGGCCAGGTGAGCGAGTGCACCGTTGAGGGCAAAAACCGGAATGGCGACACCAACCGCGACACCGATGTCTCGCCGCGCCGCCGTCTGAGGAATGCTGGCGGTCTCGATGACACCGAGATGCAGCTTGCTCGCCAGCTGACTTGCAAGGATCCCGCCGATGGCACCAGCCCCGCTGAGCGCCGCGGGAACCAGGATCAGCAGCGCAGGCTGGGCCGCGAAAGACTCAAATCGGTGTTCGATGACCACTCCGGCCACCGACAACACAAGACCCGCCACCACAAGAATCGGCAGAGATTCCTTGACTATGCCGATCAGCAACCCAAGTTTCGATCGCAATGCGAGGATCACCGACAAACCCGCAGCCACAACGGTGACCACAAAAAGCCCACTCGAGAAGATGTCGATTCCCACGAGTTTTGTTCCCAGAAACAGGGCGGGAAGGGTCACCACATCACCGACCGCAGAAACCAGCGGGGCGTTGACATTGTCGAGATCCCATCCCCTCGACGCCGACGTTGCGGCGAGTCCGAGGGTGACAAGCAATACGACAACCGAAGCCAGGGTGGCTCCGAGGAACGACACGATCACGAGATCGACGACCGATGCAGATTCGAGTCCGAAGCCGGCGGCAACGATACGCGCCAACACGCCGAGCATGACCGCTGTCGATGCCGAAAGAACAAGGGCCCCCAAGATGTTCTGGCCCACCACCGTGTCCGGCCTTCGCGATATCACGAACGATCCCGTGTGGATCGCGGTGGCAAGGCGACTGCCCAGCGCACCGAAGATGTTTCCACGCATGCCGATGGCCGCTGGAACCAGTACGAGAAGCCCAGGGATCTCGGCCAGGGTGCCGGTCATCGCCGAGAGCGCGAGGCCGGCGCCAACGGCGGTAATGGACGAGATGACGAGCGCTGTGAGGCTTTGGAGAACTCCGGCCGCGTCGTGGCCGAGGAGGTTCCAGACCGCTGGAACACGATCTCGCATCGAACGTCCGACTCTGCTCACGCGACAAGCATGGCGCACGCGACGCATGCCACACTCACACCGTGCCTCTTCCAAGACAGGTTTTGCTGGTCGTCACCACATTCACACTCGTTGCAGCGACTGCATGCTCGGACGGCAATCCGCTGCGCGAACCCGGAACCAACGGCGCCACCGACACAACCATCGTCGTGTCGGCAGAACCTCAACCACTGTTCGACGACAGCGATCCTTCCTCGTTCGAGCTGGCGAGCCACGCGTTCGAGCACGAGGGCACCATCCCACCTGCCTACAGCCGCCGCGATGGCGACAACGTCTCCCCTCCGTTGGCGTGGAAGGGCGTCCCGGCCGAAACGGTCGAACTGGCACTCGTGATGACCGATCCGAATGCGAGCGGATTTGTACATTGGGTGATCTGGGGCATCGACCCGTTCTCGCCAGGGCTCGACACCGGACAGGTCCCCGCCGAAGCGCTGCAGGCAACAAACGACTTCGGCGATATTGGCTACGCCGGGCCCGCACCACCTGACGGCGAACCCGCTCACCTCTATCTCTTCCGACTCTTCGCTCTCGGCGAAAGCGCCGTCGATGTGGAAGCCGGCCTGGACGGATACGAGACAATCCAGCTTCTGGAAGCCAAAGCCATCGCTATCGCGGAGCTGTTCGCGTTCTACGGATGAGGCCGGGCATGATGGGGACATGACCGCCGAGTTAGCCATCGTCACACACCCTTCATCGGCAGAACACGACACCGGCGCTTGGCATCCCGAGTCGGTCAGGCGCATCAAGGCGCTCGAAGGGCTCGGTAGCGCTCCCGAACATGTGACCTCCACCATCAATCTGACCGCCGGCGAAGCGGCTGCGTCCGACCTGGAGCTGGTCCATTCGCCACGATTGATCGAGCAGATCACAGAGATGGGCAGGCAGGGTGGCGGGGCCATCGACGGCGACACCTTGATGTCGGAACGTTCACTCGATGCTGCTCTGGCTGCGGCCGGTGCGGGTCTGACCGCCATCGAGGCGATCGATCGCCGCCGAGCGAGCAACGCATTCGTCGTGGTACGGCCTCCAGGACACCACGCCACACCAGGGCAGTCGATGGGGTTCTGTCTCTTCAACAACGTCGCGGTTGCCGCTGCACGACTCAGGTCGCTGGGCCAGCGGGTGGCGATCATCGATTGGGACGTGCACCACGGCAACGGCACACAGGACATCTTCTGGGACGATCCCGATGTGTTGTTCGTTTCACTCCATGAAGCGGGCATCTACCCCGGTTCGGGATGGGTACACGAGACAGGTGGACCAAATGCTCCTGGGACGACCATCAATGTGCCCATGCCGGCGGGGGCGACGGGCGATGTCTACCGACGCGCCTTCGATCGTCTGGTCCTGCCTGCGGTCGAGAACTTCGATGCCGGATGGATACTCGTCTCGGCAGGCTACGACGGCCACAGAGCCGACCCTCTGGCAAACGTGAACCTGACAGCCGGCGACTACGCATCGTTCACGGACAAGGTGCTCGAGTTCGGCGACCGAACCAAGACGGTGTTCTTCGTCGAAGGCGGCTACGACCTGCGGGCGCTCGTCGCCTCGGTGAATGCAACAGTCGACCGCCTCGTAGGCATCAAATCCGACCGTGAGGAGCCATCGTCGGGTGGCCCGGGTGACGATGTCGTCGAAGAGGCCAGGCGCAGGTGGGAAGCAGCCTCCTCCAGCTGACAAGATTGGGGTGTGGATACAAGAACCCTGACCTCAGCCAAAGGCTTCCTCATCGTCGACCTGCCCGCTGCCGAACATTCTGTTGGCCCCGCTCGGCTCGGCGAGAAGCTCGTGCCTTCGAATGCCGTCGGCTACGCCAGGGAAGTCACATACGGCTTCGGCCTTCTCCAGGCCAAGCGGGGAGGCGCAACACTTGGCCTCAAGGTGTCTCCCGACGACCGGGAAGAAACAGTGCAGGCGGTTGCGGTCGAACTGGCCGACGAACTCGGCGACGGACGACTGATGTTCGACCCCGGCCTTCGTATGCCAGGGGCAACCCTGAAGGCGCTGTCCACGAACGACCCTCGTCCCTCCGACAGGCTCGATATCGGCGACGAACTGGAGGCAGCGGGCATCGCCGAGGCCGCGACCGCATTGCTCGGCGACCTCGACGGCAAACACATCGGTATCGATGGTGTGAACGGTGTGACATCGGCAGCGGCGGCACTGCTGTCGGCGGGTGGCGCTTCGATCGTCAGAGTCACGGATGGTCGGCAGACAATCACCGGGTCGATCCCGGCATCGGCGCTGGCCGAGCGCCTGGCGGGCGATGCCGAGGCCCTGAACAGCCACGGCGAGACTGCTGCGGCATGGTCGATGTGGAAGAGCGAGGGCATGGACCTTGCGATCGCCGGCTCGAAGATCGGTGCCTTGACCCACCAGGGTGCAGGTCTTCTCGGCGACACCCCGGTCGTCTGTTATGGCGTCTCACCGGTATCGACCAAGGCCATCGCCATGTCGCGCAACGCCGGCGGAAACATCGTCCCCGCCTTTGTCACATCGCTTGGTCGGCGCATCATCGACACGATGTCGAGCGACATCGACGGCGCCACGCTCAGATCACAAGCCGAAGAGGTCATGGGCGGGATTCTTGAACGCATTATCGGCGACGATGCCGGCCCATACCTGGAAGCATGTATCGCCGCCGAGGAGTTCATCGGAAGCTGGACGGAACGGCCCTTCGGCCGCCCGATGGCGTGACCCTCTGGGCCCGGACGCCATTTCCTGCGGCCAGCGAGGCTTCTTCTCTCACCCATCGTCGTTGGTGGCCCAACGCAGCAACAGCCAGCCACCGACTGCGACCACCAGTGCGCCGAGGCCCGAGATGATGACCCAGCCCAACGGGTAGTTGGCATCGCCGGCAACACCATCTGAAGGACCCTCTGGTTCAGTCGTGGCGGTCTCCACGAGTGTCGTCATGGTCGAAGCCTCGGGTTGGGGTTCCTCGACCTCGTCGCTCTGGATTCGGGCAACAACATCGCCGCGCCCATCGTCGATCGACACAACAATCGTCCACGGGCCTGCACCTGTTGTCGTCAACTCGGGACAAGACACGCCGCGCACTCCGAGTTCGTCCACACGATCGACCGAGCAGCGCACGACCTGGCCCGGCATGCTCAGCTCGATCGCACCCGGTGCCGCATCAACAAACCGGGCGAGGGCCCCGTTGCACCTGACGGTGTCGCCAGGGCTGGCGGAGATCGCAGGGAAGCAACGCAGGTCGATGTCATCGGGGGATCCGATGTCGACCCTGGCTTCGAAGTTGTCGAGCAGGTCTTCTATGCGGGCCCGGTTGACCGCACCGAAGATCGGAATTTCGCTGTTCATGAGACCGTCGACGGTGGGGCGCACGGCCAACCCTCCGCTTCCATAACATCCCCCCTCGACAAAGCCGACCGTCACGTCGTCCACGAGGCTGTCCGGCACCCAGAAGTTCAACTCCTGCATCACGGTTGTGTATTCGCTCACGAACGGGTCGACCCGTCCCTCGAGTTCGCCCCACCACTCCTCGGCCTGCTCGTAGCTCTCAGCACAATTGGGGTATCCGTATTGGGTCGATCGCTCGTCTTCCACGTACTCGTCACGCAGGTCGAACAGGGCGTGCCCCAATTCGTGCGTCAGGGTTGAAGCAGCCCACATCGGGGCCTCGGCGTTGAACGAAACGTAGGCACCGGCAAACACCATCTCGTCGCGAGTTGGCACATCTTCGCGACCCCTGAAACTGGTCCACCACGATTCGGACCGGCCAGAGATTCCGTTGGGCCTGAGATGGAGGGTCACTATTGCTGTGTTGGGCAGATCGAAGCCCGCCAACTCGTCCCCACGAGAGAATTCGGGGTCGCTGTTGTGGAACAGGGCACGCTCGTCGACCAGGTCGGCATCGAGATACCACAGGTTGAACCGGTCGACCGAGGAGCGCAGCGGCTCTGTCGCAAACGGACCGAAGAAGATCTGCGAAACACTCCGCGGATCGGTCTCATCGTCGAGAAGTGAAAGGCGGTTCTCGAAGTCGAGAACCGCTGGAGCCCCGATCGTCAACAAGTCTGTCGCCAGATCGACAACCGGCAGGTCGCTGGACAAGTTGGACCCGACGAAGACGAGGTTGATCCGAGCAGCATCGGTTCTGTTGTGCCCCGTCACGAGTTCACTCAGGGCCGGATCGATCACCTGGAACGGATAGTGCCCCGGCACCAGCGAACACTCGGCCACCGACACCCCGACGCAGAGAACAGCGACGTATCGCCCGGGGTCTACCGGGGCATCGACCGAAGTCTCGCTGGATACATGGGAGCCGACCTCGGGCAACACGAGCTTGTCGACAGATACCGTCTCAAAAGGATCGTTGCCCACCTCACGCGTTCTGCGGCGCAGTAGCACCCAGGCCTCGTTGGTCGATTCGAGCTCGTTGCGCCACAAGCTGATGTTCAGCGGCCGATCCGGAAAGGCGACAGGTTCCTCCCCACCCACGAGGAACAACGAGAAGTCGTACTCGAATGTGTCGACAGCTTCGTAGGAAGCGAGCGGTCGGGTGTCGCCGTCGAGTTCGAGCGAGACCTCGACCGGTCCAGGGTCGTAGGCGACCGGCACGTGGGGGCACCAGAGCTCGGTTCGGTCGAATCGGCAAGCGACACCGTGGTCCTGAGAGTGATCTGTGTCTTGGGAGACGGTGACGGCACCCTGCCAGTCGGACAGTTCCTGGATTCGACCAATCAGCGGGAATCGACACTCGACCGTCGATCCCGCAACGGCGACCTCGGGGAAACACGTGCCCGGGCCGACGCCCTCGAGAACGAAGTCGTCGTCGAATACCACCTGTTCGCCGATACCCACATCGTCTCGAGCTGAGGCTCGGTGATTCGCGCTGAAGAGCAGACCGACAAGTGTCACCGATGTCAAGAAGGCAGCGATCACAAGACGGTTCCGCACCGTCGAGAAGTTATCTCGTTGTCAATCAGTGTGATGGGCAAGGACCCGCCACCTCGATCTATCGGCCGGTCCTCAAGGGAATCGGACGAAGCTGTTGGCCGAGGATCGCCGCCTCTAGTTCGAGCTCTGAAGCTCGGCGCCTGAGTGCGTCTGCCAACGGCTGGAGCTTGTTGTTTGCCTCGCATCGCAGGTGGTTGGCTCTCCTGCGGAGACGGCGTTCGGCCCTGCGGTTGTTCGTGTCCCCCGTCATGTCTTTCCGTATCTCCTCTGGCCCAGCAAGAGGGCCTGTACTCCCCCTTCAACTACCTGGCTCGACAAATCGTTCCCGTTCGGCTTCGATGTCTCAGATCTTGTGCCTCAACGAAAATCGCGCGACGGCACCGAGGCTGCCACCGCCAAGGGCTCGATCCTTTCTGCGATCACGTTGTAGACACCCTCAGTGGCTTCGAGGCGCCCCCGAATGAGCAGAGCGGGCTGGCTACGGGCAACCCGCCGGTGGCGTATCCAGCACCCCTTGCTGCAGACGACGTTTATCAACCCCGTCTCGTCCTCGAGGTTGATAAAAAGTGTTCCCCCGGCGGTCGCAGGCCTCTGACGATGTGTCACCACCCCACCGACCCACACACGGGTTCCACTGTTGATACTGCGGAGGCCAACAGCCGTGGTCGCACCCATTCGATCGAGATCCTCGCGAAGAAATGTGGTCGGGTGTCCATCGGGGGAAATCCCTGTTGCCCACAGGTCGGCAATGGCCTCCTCCTGCTCGCTCATGCCGGGGAGTTGTGGTGCGTGGGTGCCTGTGATGATTCCGGGTAGACGATCGGAGCGCGATTGGATGACCGCCCCTGCCTGCCAAAGTGCCGCCCGCCTCTCGAGCCCCAGACAACCGAACGCACCCGCCGTCGCCAGGGCTTCAACATGGTTGATGTTCACGTCGGCTCGCCTGACAAGATCCTCCATCGACCCGTAGGGGCCGTTCTCGGCAATCTGGGCCGCAAGGTCATCGCCTATTCCACGCACCGACGACAGACCCAACCTCACAGCGACACCACCGAAGGACTCCTCGCAGGGCTCGAGGATCGCCTGGTCTGCCGAGGCATTCAGGTCGGGTGTGTTGACGACAACACCGTGGCGGCGGGCATCGAGCACCAGCGACTGCGGCGAATAGAATCCCATCGGTTGGGCGTTCAACAGACCCGTACAGAACGCGGCTGGGTAACGCAGCTTGATCCAGCTGGATGCGTAGACCAGGTAGGCGAACGAGACCGAGTGGCTCTCGGGGAATCCGTAGTTCGAGAAGGCGGCCATCTTGTCGAAGATCTCGTCGGCTATCGCCCCGGTTATTCCACGCTCTGCCATGCCTTTGTAGAGGCGCTGTTCGAGACGGGCCATACGTTCCTGCGAGCGCTTCGACCCCATGGCCTGACGGAGTTCGTCGGACTCCGCCGGCGTGAACCCGGCAACATCGATGGCCATCTGCATCAGCTGTTCCTGGAACAGGGGAATACCGAGTGTCTTCTGCAGAGAGTTCTCGAGCAGTGGGTGCAAATAGGTGACCGGTTCCTTGCCGTTTCGCCGGCGGATGTAGGGATGGACCGATCCACCCTGGATGGGCCCGGGGCGGATGAGGGCGACCTCCACGACAAGGTCGTAGAAGTTCCGTGGCCGCAGGCGCGGAAGGGTCGCCATCTGGGCGCGCGATTCGACCTGAAAGACACCGACCGAGTCGGCGGCGCACAACATGTCGTACACCTCGGAGTCCTGAGGGAGGGTCGCTATGTCGATGTCGACATCGTGGTGTTGAGCGATCAGGTCGACCGACAGGTGTAAGGCGGTGAGCATGCCGAGGCCGAGAAGGTCGAACTTGACGAGCCCAGCCGCGGCGCAGTCCTCCTTGTCCCACTGGAGGACGCTGCGGTCCGCCATCCGTCCCCACTCGACCGGGCAGACCTCTACGACCGGCCTGTCGCACATGACCATCCCTCCCGAATGGATACCGAGATGACGGGGGAAGTGTTCGACCTGGGCGGCGAGCTCGAGGACATCGATGGGGATCTGCGAGTCGCCTGCGGTGTTCTGCTCGGCCTTGCCTTCGACGATCTCCGACAGGGCACCCCAACGATCGAGTTGTTTTGCGAACGCATCCTGTTGACCGGTCGCATAACCGAGCGCCTTGGCCATGTCTCGGATGGACGATTTCGCACGGTAGGTGATGACGTTGGCGACCTGGGCGGCATGGGCTCTGCCGTGCCGTTTGTAGACGTACTGAATGACCTCTTCTCGACGTCCACTCTCGATATCGATATCGATATCGGGCGGCCCATCACGTTCGGGTGACAGGAACCGTTCGAACAGTAGGCCTAGGCTGACCGAATCGGCCTTGGTGACCCCGAGCACGTAACACACGGCCGAGTTCGCTGCCGAACCTCTGCCCTGGCACAAGATGTCGTTGACCCGACAGAACTCGACGATGTCCCAGACGACCAGGAAATAGCCGGGGAACCCAAGCTCTTCGATGACGTCGAGCTCACGTTCGACCTGTCCCCAAGCCCCTGGAACCCACTCGTCATCGCGGGGTCCGTAGCGTTTCACGGCCCCTTGCCTGACGATCTCGCGCAACCAGCTCATCTCGCTGTGACCCGAAGGGCATGGAAACGGTGGCAGGTTCGGGGCGACGAGCTTCAGATCAAATGCACACTCGCGTCCGAGTTCGGCAGCGGCTTCGACAACTCCGGGATAACGAACGAACCGTCTGGCCTGTTCGTCACCAGAGCGCATGTGAGCCGCAGCAGAGGGCGGGAACCACCCATCGAGATCCTCGAGGCTCCGCCGGGCTCTGACGGCGGCAAGGGCTGTCGCCAGCCTCCGCCTGGCCGGGGTTGCGTAGTGGACGTTGTTGGTTGCGACCAGGCCGGTTCCGCACCGGGCAGCGAGTCGGGCGAGGTCGTCGTTGCGCGCCCCGTCGAGAGGGTCGCCGTGATCCCACAGCTCGACACATACGTTGTGACGGCCGACCATGTCGACCAGACGCTGTAGCTCGACACCGGCCGCAGAGGGCCCACGTTCGACGAGGGTTCTCGGCACGCGTCCCTTTCGGCCGCCGGTCAGCAACACCCAGTGGTCAGCAGCACCCGCAGCAGCAGCTTCGGCAACGTCGTCCATCGAACAAAGAGGTGCCCCTTTCTCGCCGGCCATCTGGGCTCTTGAGATGAGCGAGCCGAGAGCGGCGTACCCCTGCGGATCCCTGGCGAGGATGATCTGATGCTCACCTTCCGGGTCAGCCACCCCGTTCTGTGGAGCCGTCATGCCGAGTGACAATTCACAACCGAACACGGTCGCCATACCAACCTCGCGGGCTGCTTCGGCGAACCTGACCACCCCGTAGAAACCATTGTGGTCGGTGATTGCCAGAGCCTCGAGGTCGAGCCTTGCAGCCTCGGTCACGAGTTCCTCAGGGTGTGAGGCGCCGTCGAGGAAGCTGAAGTTCGAGTGGCAGTGAAGCTCTGCGTACGGGGTGCCCGACCGGTGGCGCGAGAAGCTCGGAACTTCGAATGAAGCCCTCTTCTGAGACCAGGCCGGGGCGTCTCCACCATCTGCTCTCGAACCGTCGAAACGACCCGACAATCGAGCCTCGAGTTCGGTCCACGAAACGCCGGGATTGCTGAAGCCCATGTTCTCGATGATCGAACATTTGTTCGCTCCTTGTCAACCCCGATTTGGGAGGAGGCGCTCGATCTAGGTGGCGAATGCCTGGAACGGGCATTCGATCTTCTTGAGGTCCCCGATGAGATCGGCCGGAAGGCTGTTGGGCGGCGACGGAGGTGTGGTCGGGTTGATCGCATCAACCAGGCCGCCGAAACGCTCCTCGATCGCATCCTCGAGCTCGTCGTGGCGGCCGACGGCAGCGAAGAGGCGCACCACATCGTCGCTCACCTCACCAGCCATCTGTTCCCAACCTCCGGTCTTGGACATGTCGAGCAACTTGTGTCCCAGATCTTCGAGACCGTGCTCGGCCAGCACCGGCCAATACGCACGGGTCGAGCCATAGAAGCCGACCCGGATCCTGATCCACTCGACGGCCTTGGCGACATCCTCATCGGTCGCGCCCGTTGCGACGAAACCACCACCGGAGACTTCGAAGTGTTCGCGCCTACGGTCGGTACGCGCCATCCCCTGCTCGAGGCTCGGCATGATCTGGTTTGCGATGTAGTCGCGCGTACAGAAGCCGTGGAGCGACACACCGTCACACACCTCACCGGCGAGCTTCAACATATTTGGTCCCACGGCCGAGATCTTGATCGGCGGAGCCGAAACATCGAGAGGGGCCGGCGAGAAGTTCGGGGTCATGAGAGTGAACGTGTAGTGATCACCCCGAAAGTCGAGACGGTCACCGTTCTGCCAGGTCCGCCAGATGGCTCGAACCGCCGCCACGTACTCGCGCATCCTCGGAGCCGGCGCCGACCAGGTTGTCGAGAAACGCCGCTCGTTGTGAGCCTTGATCTGGGATCCCAGGCCCAGCACAAATCGTCCATTCGAGGCTGCCTGCAAGTCCCAGGCCACGTTCGCCGCCATCATCGGGCTGCGCGGAAAGGCGATCGCCACACCCGTCTCGAGGCCGATCCTCTCGCTGTTGACCGCAGCCACCGCCAACGGCAGGAACGGGTCGTGTGCGTTCTCGGCGACCGTCACACCGTCGAACCCAGCCGACTCGATCGCAGCGATGTGTTCTGGTACCGCCTTCAGGTCGTCGTTCGCGAGGCCGGCCTTGATGCGCATGACCACCGATTACAGCAGTACCCGGAGCACGAGAACAACTGCGGCGGTACTCGACAGGATCAGGATGGCCGGACGCGTGTAGCCCCGGTCCACGTATGGAATGGCAAAGCGGCTGGCGGCAAACCCGACGACCGCCGCCGGAACCAACGAGGCGCCCCATTTCAGCTCGTGGGTACCGAACTCGCCTGCGAAGGTGAGCCCGATGAGAGTCATCACCGTTCCGACCATAAAAAAGCCGGCCATCGAGCCGCGGATGTTGTGACCCTTCGCGTTCTGGAACATCAGGGCGACCGGCGGGCCACCTATCCCCGCCGTGGAAGCGCCGAACCCCGACACGGTCCCGGCTGTGATCATGTTGACGCGTGTGCGGCGTGGGGCGATCGACACGAGGGAGATCACCACGATGAGGAGCACCACGATGGCGATGAGCAGTCGCAGACCATCCTCGGACAACTTCCCCAGGAGGCTGGCACCGATCACGGTCCCGACAACCCGTCCCATCAATGCGTCGCCGACGGGCTTCAGCTCGAGACCGTGCCAATCGCGGAGAAACATCAAGATGTTCATGATGCTTATCGCGAACAATGCCGCTCCAGGCACGAGTTCGGGGGCCAGCAGCGCGATCGTCGGCATCGCGACGAGGTTTGCCCCGAAGCCGACAGAACTCTGCACACAGCAGCCGAGCGCGACCATGGCGAACGCGAACAAATAGGTAGACAGCGGAACTCCCGGCATCGGATCGAGCGTTCGGATCCTAACTGGAGTCGGATCGCTGTTCGGGGCCCACCTCGATACTCGCCTGGACGGAGACTCTGGTCATCCGACCAGCAGCACAAGGGAGCTGATGGTCGACCTCCCGGAGGGCTGAACTACTGTCGATCCATGACACCGAGCGAAGTTGTGAGTGCCTTTATCGCCGCCATCGAACGCAAGGACGTCGGTGCGGCCGCCTCCCTGGCCGCCCCAGACATCTCATACGAGAACATGCCGATGGACCCGATAGTGGGCCGCGAGGCGATGGCTGCAACCCTCAACGCCTTCCTGGCTCCGGCGTCAGAGGTCGAATGGCCCGTCCTGCGCGAATGGACGATGGGCAACACCGTCGTCAACGAGCGCCTCGACCGGTTCAAGATCGGAGACGGATGGCTCGAGCTGCCCATCGCCGGTGTGTTCGAAGTCGACGACGAGGGCAGGATCTCTCTCTGGCGCGACTACTTCGACATGGGCGTGTACCAGAAGCAGATGGCCGCACTGACGGACCGGTAGGCAATGACCGTCCGCTGGCTCACGGCCTTCATCGATCAGGCTTCGACGGCCTTCGACACCGCGCGGCGACAGGCAACAGTTCGCAACACTCCTACCCGATGAGGGTGACGCGTACCTGCGAGTGCAACACACATCGGAGGGGCCGCGGATCCATGTCGATCTTCACGTCGACGACATCGAGGCCACCCGGACCCATCTCGATGTCGGGTGCGGACCACACCGAGACGAGGTGGTGGCAGCTCACCGACAACTCGGAGCGTCACCCATCGAGCGGTTCGAACACTGGACGGTCATGAGCGACCCAGCCGCCATGACCTACTGCCTCGCCGACATGGCTCCTACGACGTAACGGCGACAGGAGTCATCGGTCGAGAACGCCCTCGCCCTCGATCCACCAGCGCAGCTTCGCTGGGGCTTCGCCGGCAGCGAGCAGGCATGTGCCGGTCTCGCCGTCGTAGCGGACCCGCTGACGGCTCATCGTCGCGTACTTGGAGGCATCGCCGATCAGAGATCGCCTCCGACCGCCACGCTCCTCCAGGGGGCAACAGACAAAAAGGGCCCAATCTCGTCGCCCGAGCTCGATGTCGATCACCATGTCGGGTGACGCTTCGCCTGTGCGCCAGTCATATACGAGCATCTTCGAAGGAAGGTCGAAACGGTCGACGATTGCCGCGTCGGTATCGGCCGTGTGAAGTGCGACCACATAGAGCCACTCACCGGAGGAGGTCGTCGACCAACAGATGCCCCCAGAGTCGGCCCAGTCCCGAAAGATGCTCTGATCGGCGATCGCCAGCGGGCGATCGGGCTTCGCCAGCAGCCCATCGGGTCGACACAGACGGTCGATGATGACGGGGTCGCTCCGACCGATTCGGTCACCGATTCCGACAACCCCAGCCGACATCGCCGCCAGCAGGGCTTCGACTTCGCGGTGTTCGTCACCATCGATCGACTCGGTTGCACCCTCGAGATCGGCCGTGAAGAAACAATCCTTGAACGCGACGAGACCCAGGGTGTCGATCAAACGATTGACCGTCACGAACCAGTGCCACAATCTGGCCGGGTCGTCGGCGAAGCGATAGTCGTCGCTGGTACGTACTGCACAGACGCGATCGAGCCCGGCCGCAGCGATCATGTCCGCGGGGGTCGACATACACCAGATGAGCGACATCTCTGCTTCCGCGGCATGCCGAGCGAGAGCGTTTAGCCACTCCGCCGCCCGTCCCGGCACCTCGCGCAACTGTCGAACACCGAACCAGGCCAGCATCATCCAGTCCTGTTCCACACAGGTCGCGCCCCAGCTGCGAGCCGAATCGAACCATCTGGCGAAGAAGTCCTGATCGACGGGATGAGCGGCCCAATCGACCCACCATTCACCCTCCTCCAGGTAGGGCGATTGCGGTGAGATATGGCGGCTGTGCAAGATCAGGGGTTTCGCGGCAAGCCGCGGGCCTAGGCCATCGAACCCACGGGGCAACACGTCGGGCCGGGGGAGCCATTCGAGCATCCCGGTCGGTGGCACATCGGGCAGGTAACCATCGTCGACGACGGGTCTGCCCACCTCGTGTGGATAGAACCACGAGTCCAACTCGACCGATCCGACCTGCACACCCAGTTGCTCTAGCTCCTCGAGCTTGGCCTCGAGTGTGCCGGCGATATCGATTCCGGGTTCGGTTCGGTACCAATAGGCGGCGCCGTTGTCTGTCCAATATGAAAGGTGGCTGACAACAGGATCGGCATCGTCCGAACGCTCGACCAGTTCCCCGGCAGTGTCGAGTTCGTCCCGCCAGGCCGCGAACACCTCGGTCGCCGACAATCCTCGGTAGATACCGAGCGTCGTCGAGAACTCCTCTTCTACCCGATCGAGATCGCCGTGCCATCCCCACCGCAATCGGTGAACACCCTGATCGTCCTGATCGACAGTGATGATCTGCTCATGCCACGAGTCGAGCGGGGCAAGCAGGCACACCATGCCGTCGCTTCGTCGCAGAAGTGCTGGGAGCATGGCCGCGGGCGATTGAAGCTGCGGAGTGGGTGCGAAATCGATCGCCGAGCGACGCGACCCGATGACCGGCATTGCAAATTGGGTGAAGGCGAAGCCGAGGACGGTGACACCTTCGTACATGTCGTCGAGGTCGATCGTGACGGTGATGTTCGACCTGTCGAAGCGACCGGTGGCAAAGCCGCGCATCGGTTCCTTTGCCGCTAGCCGAAGCTGGTCGCCGAGGTCGTCGAAGTGCACGGTCTCGGGGACCTCGGCGCGGACATCGAGCACGAAGTGTGGATCCACTCCTGCAGTGTCTCACCAACCCGGTCCGGGTGTGTAGAGGCGACATGCCCGACCGCTCAACCGGGGCGCGCTGAATGGCGTCAGTCGGCTCGACAGCCGCACCAGGCCTCTGTTCCGGCCTCGACGAACGACTGCGACGCCCATCGAGAGCTGCCAACCCACCAGGTCGTCTCCTTCGACTCGTCGAACCAGACGACCATCGAGATGTCGGGATTGTCGCTCTCGAGCCAGGCGAACAGCTCACGAATCCACTGCCCCTTGTTGCCACCGGACTCGGTGCTGGAGGTCTCGCCGATGATGACCGGGATACCCGGGGCTGCCCCGCGCAACTCGTCGAGGGCTCGCGAAAACACCGACTCGGCACTTCGCCATCCACCCCACGACAGGGCGGAACCCGCGTTGTAGCCATCGATTGCAACGAAATCGACGACGTCATGACCAGGGAAGAGGTCGGCGAGAGGAATCGACGATGGTGCCTCGACGTTGGGATTCCAGACCCAGGTCACGTTGTCAGCACCCGCCCGCGCGAAGATCGAGTGCACGTGTCGCCACGCTGCGACGAACTCACCCGGCTCGTTTCCGTTGACGGTCTCGGACCACGGGTACCAATCGCCGTTCATCTCGTGGGCGAATCGGATCATGAAGGGTTTGTTGTACCAAGCCGCCTCGGTCGCCCATCGCCAGATCAGTTCGTCGTGGCGTCCATCGACGATGTCTCTCAACTGGAAACGTGGCTGGACTTGTCGGCTCTGCTCGGGGTCCCAAGGTTCCCAGGTGATGAACGGAATGGCACCCTCTGCGTGGATTTGATCGAGCATGCGGATCGGCAGGTGCGGGTCGTTGGCAAAACTCGCGTAGAACGCCGCGACCCCCATCTGGGCTTGCGACGCTTCACCGAATTGGTCGAGTGCCGCGGATCCGCGTACGCCGACGCTCGGTCCGAGCCGTCTGATCAGGTCGCCCGCGGCCGCAAAGACGAACCCGGCGCCGCCCTTGTCGATGTCGACAACCTCTCGAAGGTTCGCCAGCGCCGACCGGTCGGCGCGGCGACGCCCTATCTCGTCGACAACTCCCGAGTCCCAGGCGAGGACGAGACCGGCTCCGTTTCGAACGGCACCGGTGACGCTGCCTCGCCGGCTGGTGGGTGCGGCGAGCTGGTGGGCATCGCCGAACCCGTGGATGTTCCCGTCGGCGTCGACGAGCCAATAGCCATCGCCTGTCGCGGTCGGAACCAGATCTACAGCGGGTCGCTGCATCCGGCCGGACCCAGAGCCGTGGTAGCCGGCTGAGCCGAATGCGAACACCCCACCGTCGCTGCCGAGCAGCCAGTACCCCAACCCATCCGTGGTAGGAGCAATCGATACGACCAGCCCGTCGAGCCGCAAGTGGCTGACCGAACCGACAAAGGGGGCCGAACCGAACGCGAGCACAGCGCCCGCATCGGTAGCCAGCCAATAGCCGGCACCATCGATGTGAGCAGCCATCGAGACCACATCACCCGCCAGCTCGATCGAGCCAGCGGACCCGAAGAATCCGACGTCACCGAACGCGAACACACCACCATCGCCCGCCGCGAGCCAGTAACCCTCACCGGCGGGGTTTGCCGCGATCGATGTCACCGGGCGTGCCAACTCCGGAAGGCTGGCGCCGGTTCCGACCGCAGAAACGGCCGACCAGATCTCGATCTCTGAGCCCCTGGAGGTTCCCTCGCGCGCACCAACAGGCGCGTCGATGGACAGCACCGCCACAATGGCGAGAGCCGACACCAAGGCGCGTTTCAACGATCTGCTGGGATTCTTCCGTACAGCCACAGATTGCTGATTCAATCACGCAATGCGGTCACCTGTCCACTCATCACCACTGACGGTCCGTCCCGTTGTCACCGGCTGACGGTTACTCCAAGCCTGGCCAGATACACGGCACGCACGGCGAAGGCTTCACGAACGTCGTGTACGAGTTCGCCGAGGAACTCCTCTCGGTAGGTTTCGTCGGTAACCGCCGAAATCGCAAACTGCAATGCGGAGAAGGCGCCGATGAAACCGGCCACCGTGACGAGTTCCCATGTGACCGTCAGGTCGGTTCCCGAGATATCCCATCCCGAAACCGAACCGTTTTCGGTCCACTGCAGGATCGTGGCTTCGCGGACGGTGAACACGCCGAACAAGATGTAGAAAGCGGCGATCACTGCACCGACGAGCAGGACTTGAACGAGCTGGCTGAACCACCAGACCATGCCGACGTTGAGCCAATCGGCTCTCGTCAATGACGGTGGGTCGGGTTTCCCCTCGAGACCCTCGCAGTCCTCGGGCTCCAGCGGAGCATCCGACAGCTGCGACGCGACCTCTTCCCAAGAGCGAAATCGCCGCAACGAATCGACCTCACGCGGCAGCCGGAACAGAACAAATACCGATGCGATGCCGAGAAGGACACCAACACTGATGCCGAAGTAGGTACCGGTGAAGTCGGCCGCAACCTGCCATATCTCGGCATTCAAGAAGATGAACATCGAGAACACCAACACCAGGGGCAACGATCTGGCCATCAGCCGACCCACACCCCCAAGCTGCCTGAACATGTGCGAGAGCGCCCATCGAGCGGTCGGTATGAGCCCGTACAACAGGATCACGTACACGACGATCAGAACGACGATGTTGACAACCACGGTCAACATGGCGGTGCGCCAGCGCCCACCGATGATCAGCGGCAGCAGGGCCGGAATCGTCACAAAGGCGATCAACTCGGGGGTGCCAACATCGTTCGGACGTTGAAGGGGGCGTCGACCGCGCAAGATGTTGAACGCCGAATACATGCCGACGAGCAGCACAAAGCCGCCGGCCATCGCCAGCAGATTGTGCCACCAGTCCCATTCGGTGTCTGCGGCTGCGACAAACTCGGCCATGAACGCCAGCGAGAGTACGGGAAGGGCGCGTGTGAAGACGTCCTCCGCAGCGTTGTACCTGTCGATGAAATGGGGGATACCTCGGTGGAGGAACCAGCGTTCGGTATCGCGCTGGATGTGAGGATCGAGCCCCGCCACCATCACACGCTCCGCATCATCGCCTCGACCGTTTCATCCAGCTCGTCCAAGGCCGCTGCAATGTCTGGTCCAACCACCACCCCTGCGATCCCGAGTTCGGCAGCGGCTTCGACGTTGGCCGGATGATCGTCGAGGAAGACCGAACACTCGGCGGAACATCCGAGGCGTTCGAGAGTCAGCTGCCAGATGGCGGGATCGGGCTTGCGTAAGCCGACTTCGGATGAATCGATCACAACGTCGAACCAGTCGACGGGAATGACCTCTCGCCAAGCTCTCCATTCGTGGACGTTGTTCGTGAGAATGGCGGTCTTGTGCCCCGCCTCCCTCAGCTGCCTGACCTTGTGAACCATCTGCCAGTGGGCGCCCGCTTCGCGAAACACATTGAAGTCGTCCCCGCTCACCGAATGAACCGGATGATCGTCAGCGACCAATCCATCGAGACCGGGACGGACGCGATCCAGGAACTCCTCGATGGTGGCCTTTCCCATCTCGACCTGGTGCCACATCGGCGGCTCGGTTCCCGGTTCGGGAACCTTGGCGTACTCCTCGAAGAAGATGTGCAACATCTCGTTGGGCAGGTTCATCTCGTCGCGCCAACGCATGGCGGCCAAGAAGGGAGACTCGACCAGGACACCACCGACATCAAATATGACCGCCAACCGCATCAGCGGGATAGTAGCGGCGACCGATACGCCTGGCTGTTATTGGTACTCACCCTCGTGTTGCCATCGCCGGTTCGAGATCGACATGACGTGGGCGCCGCCGTCGGACAGCACCACCTGGAACCGGGCCAACCGGCGGTGCTGTTGTGGTTCCCACCACTTCTCGTCGAGCGGCCACGGACCGGCCCACGAGACGACAGCAGATTTTGAACCATCGGACCAGACAACAACCGCAGGATCTGCGCTCAGGTCCCCCCTGCCGCTGACAGAAACCATCTCACCATTCGCATCGACAACTTCGGCGACAGACCTACAACCCAACACCGCAGGCGAAGGAGCCGGAAGACGGCCGGGCCACGGCGCATCGGCCGACGGGGAATCGACCTTGCGGTCCGGATCGTTCAGGTCGACAAATGGAAGCGGTACCTTGCCAATTGCCTCACCGAGCCCCCTTCCCCCACGCCTCTCGGGCAGCGACACAGCATCGGGGCCAAGCAGCCCCTGCACTCTGGCCAGCGCCCTGGCCGCTCTCTCGGTTTCGAGGGCCTGGCCTCCCCAGAACCCGAGCTGCCTGCCAACGTCGGCGACGACCTCGTCTGGGGCCAGCCTCAACAAGGTGATGCCAGACGTCGGCTTGTGACGTGATGAAAGCCATCCATCCAGCTGCCAGCGCATGCGGTCGGCTACATCGTTTGCAGATAATGCACCTTCGTGGCGCCACGTTCGGCTGAGCGATTCTCCCGCTCCAGTAATTGCCTCAACGATGATCCGTGTACATGCCAAACCATCGCGGGCGAGCCGGGCGTGCATCTCGTCGGCCATGGTCTTTGCAACGAAGCTTGCCGTGTCGACCCGCTCGGCCGGAGGGTCGAGTTCGGTCTCGATTGTCGACTCAGGCGGAACGGGGCGGGTGTCGGGTGGTCGCTCGTCGTGTCCCGACGCAAGCCGATGGGCTCGAGCCCCGTCGGTTCCGAATCGGGCGAGCATGTCGGAGGCGGGAAGGGAGGCAACGTCGCCAAGGGTGCGCAGGCCAAGGCGCCACAACAGGTCGACCAGATGTTCCCCATCGTCGATGGGCGCCGACCAACGCCTGAGCGCCGATACGGGCATCGGCGCAAGGAACTTGTTGCTGGTGTTCGCCGGCACAACGAGGTGAGATCGATCGCTGCGACCCGATGGAGCGGATGAAAGGATCTCGGCAGCAAGCGACGCGGCGAACAAGCCATCGGCTACCCCGACACATGCCCGAAACCCCGGTGGACAGTCAGACTCGCCGAAGACATGGGCGATCTCGGAATCGACGACAGAGGCCACCTGTTCGCCGAGAGAGGTGTCTCCGCCGAAATAGCGGGAAGGCCCGCGCGTTGGGAACGAACATCGGCCGGGTCCGAGAATCTCGACCCGCGGGGTGAACTGCTCGAGTGCTGAGACAACTGACTCGAAGCGCCTCGCATCGCGATCTGGATCGTGCTCTAACACCTCTAGCTGTGGACATCTGCCCTGCGATTCACGACGGCGCATACCCGGCTCGACATGATGGAGCCGGGCGGCGGGATTGGCCGCAATGACCCGATTTGCCCTGACGACCACAGCAGGAATACCAGGGGTGACAGCCGCTGCAGCCAGAGGCCAGTGTGGAGCGATGACAACCATCGTCCTGGTAGTAGATCGACCCTTCGACACCTATGCTCCGGCTTCGACGGTTCGGGCTGCAACCTTCGTTGCCAGACGAGCGGTCAGGTCGGCGACATCGGCAACGGTGTCGTATGTCTGGAACACCTCTGGAGCCGCCGCCTGTTCGACGGCTTCAGGACGGCCGGAATCGCCGGGCAACAACAGGTCGACAGCCCGCGACATCGACGCCGCCCCGCGCCCGGACACATTGACGGTGACCCTGCGGCTGCGCAGGCAACCATGACCCCACCCGAGCCCATACCAACGCTGACGGTCGACTGAGAGCACAACGTCCCCCTGCATCGCCGACCTGGGGCCACACTTGAGCTCGATGATGACGCTGCCGCGTTCGCGCAGACGGGCCGCAAGTCTTCTCCCATCCCGTGCCCTGATCCTTTCTGGTGTTGAGGTGACGACGACGTCGATCGCTCCGACAAGAGTCGACATGACATTTGCCCATTGGTCGCCGGGATCGTCCACAAGTGCGACATGGGTCAGGTCGAGGCCGAACTCTTCTGCGGTCGGCAGACACAGGAGGTCAAGACCAACAAATGCGACCCACGACCCTTCGACGCTGGCCCGCGAGGCGAGACCGAGAGCAAGAGAAGTTGCGACAACGCCGTCGAGCACGACCGAGGTGCCTCGACGTAGTACTCCTCCGGGCATGACTGTGGCGAGGGCATCGTCCAGAGGCAAGACGTTGTCACGAGCAAGCGTGAGAGGAGAGGTGACAGACCTCAGTTGCCGAGCTACCGAACCTTTGCTCACCCCTCAAATCTATCGAACATCAGTTCGACTGACAATAGGGCGAGGGGGTCAGGTGTAGTGAAGGAACAGGTTCTCGACCAGTTCGACCACCCCGTCGGAATCGGAACCTCGTTCGTACCTGATGGTGATGATGTTGCCGTTCACATGAACGTGTTCAATGCCACCACGTTCGAACAACCGTCGAGCAAGAACATCGGCCGGGTCGAGATCGTTGATCGCTCCCTCGGCATTTGTATACGTCTTGTGCCCTGTGCCGCTGAGCGGTCGATCTGTTTCGTACCGGACCGTGCCGGGAAAAACTTCTGACTTCTTCTCGACCACTCGAACGCTCTGGCCCATGTCCGAGATCGTACTCCTAGATTTCCCCCGGAGCTCAGACCCTCGCCTGAACCAACCAACACGAGCCATCGAAACGGATCGCCCGGTCACTCCACAGTTCACCGATGGCTGAGGTGAGGGCGTCGCGAGCCCTGGCGCTCTGGTCGTCGTCGCCCGCCACGGCTCGCCCGACCGGGCCGAACCCCATGGCGAAGTCGACGAGCTCGTCGATCTCACCTCCACCTCCGAAACTGATCTCGACCTCGTGCTCCGATATCTCGAGATCTGCGAATCCGGCTCCCAATACGGTGCCGGCGATCACCTCGTGATCGGCCATCGCGAACGGCCCGGGGCCGCCCCGGTCGGGGCGCGGCAACTCGACAAAATCCCTCACGGCCCTGCCGGCGAAGCCAAACCAGGGGTTCAGTTTTGGCGACCGCCAACACAGGAAGCTCAATCGCGCTCCAGGACCGCCGGCCGTTGCGATGTTCGAGAACGCTGCGACAGGATTGTCGAAGAACATCACGCCGAACCGAGACACGATGTGATCGACCCCAAGAGACTTGAAGTCGGTCGTCTGAGCGTCGGCCTCGATGAAATTGATGTTGCTACCACGCCCGGCTCGAATCCTGGCCCGGTCGAGCATTGGAGTACTGACATCGACGCCGATGACGCTGCCATCTGGCCCGATCACATCAGCAACCGCCAGCGATGTCGATCCACAACCACATCCCACATCGAGCACGCTCTGGCCTTCCTCCAACCCCACGTAGTCGAGTAGTAGCGAATCAAACGGGGCGAGCATGAGTTCGATTCGATCCTGGGCGAGGGTCCAGTCGTCGGCTCCGGGCCCGTTCCAGTACCTGATCTGCGCATCGTTTGGTGCGGAGGAACCGCTATCGCTTGTCATTCGATCACCAGCCCTTCGATGCCTGCGGCCGGCGGCGGAAACCGGGGGTCGAGATCTCTCAACGCCTCACTCACGATCTCGGCCACCGCCAGCTTGCGATACCAACGACGGTTCGCTGGAATCACAAACCACGGCGCCTGCTCGGTCGAGGTCTTCTCGATGGCGTCCTCATACGCCGACATGTAGTCGTTCCACCGGGCGCGCACGGGCAGGTCGCCCGGATCGAATTTCCAGTTCTTCTCGCGAAGGTCGACCCGTTCCTGGAGGCGTTCACGCTGCTCGTCCCGGCTGATGTTCAGGAAGAACTTGAGGATGGTCGTGCCCTCGTCGGCCAGCATCTGTTCGAAGTTGCTGATGTGTTCGTAGCGACGCTTCCACGTCTTCTCTGGAACCAACTCGTTGACCCGCACGACCAGAACGTCCTCGTAATGACTGCGGTTGAAGATATGGATCTGACCCGACCCAGGTGTGTGTTGATGCGTTCGCCAGAGGTAGTCGTGAGCCAGCTCCTCGGTGCTCGGCCGACCGAACGCGAACGTGTGCACACCGTTTGGGCTTGTCTCCTTGAATACATCGCGAATGGTGCTGTCCTTGCCTGCGGTATCCATCGCCTGAAGCACCACGAGCACCTTGTGTTTGTCCTCGGCGTAGAGCCTCTCCTGAAGTACAGCAATGTCGTCGCGAACCTCGTCGAGTTTCGCGGTTGCGGCCTCCTTGCCGCCGTCGAAGGCCGAGTTGTCGTCGGCGTCGATCTCGCAGAGATCGACCTTGTCGCCCTCCCGAACCCGATACCTGTCGAACTTGGTGCCCATGAGTACCTCTGTGCGTGTCTAGAAGAGCGCCGGTTGCGCAGCGGCCTCGCGGTCGTAGCGGTCGAGTGCGCTCCATGGAAGCGAATCCATGAATGCCCAGCTGCGTCTGTGGATGCTGCTCGGACCATATCCGGCGAGAGCTGCAACGTGTGCTGGGGCCGGATAACCCTTGTTGCTCTCGAACCCGTAGGCGGGGAAGTGAGTCGCTTCCTCGACCATGATGCGGTCGCGGGTGACCTTCGCTATTACCGATGCTGCTGCGATCGACAATGAGACCCGGTCGCCTTTGACGATGCATGTCGTTCGGTGGGTGCCTACGAAGTCCCAGGGGCCATCGACCAACACATGATCGGCGTCGACGCCCAAACCATCCAACGTTCTTGAAGCAGCCAGTCGCTGAGCGGCCGACATACCCAGCTGGTCACATTCGAGCGCCGAGGCGTGCCCGACCGACCAGGACGTCACCCAATCGACGATCTTGTCGTAGAGATGTTCGCGACGCGCCGTCGAAAGCTGTTTGGAGTCCCTGACGTTGTTGACACGCCTGTCGCTGGGCAAGACGACAGCCGCAAGGGTCAGAGGACCGGCCCAGGAGCCACGACCGACCTCGTCGATGCCGACGACGATCTCGCCACAGCCCCAGAGCGCCCGCTCGTGGCGCAGACCCGGAGCTTTGGTGGCGGCCATCGGCGCCACAGTACCCGCCAGGGTTCTAGAAGACTCGCTCGCTCGCTTCTTCCAGACACAGGCCGAAGCTGGTATTCGAGACAGCACCTGGGCAAGAAATCGTGTCGACGGCCAGGCCCTCTGCGACGACACCCTCAAATACCGCTCCCGAGAAATCGTCGTACGACACGCTCGCATCCGACATGACGGTCCCGACGAAGCTGGCTCCGACGTAGGCATTTCGCTCGCTGACCGTGCTCGACATGTCTGCTCCGTCGAGGATCGCGCCACCGAGATCCGAACCCGAGATGAGCATCTGTGAGAGCCCTGCCTGGGTCAGGTCGGCACCGACGAAGGCGGCATCGTAGATCGCATTGTTCGACATCTGAACACCGACCATGGCCGAGCCCGAGAAGTCGGCACCCGTTGGCAGCACGCCATACCCGGCAAACGTGGCGCCGCTGAGGTTGGACCTGCGGAAGTCGCCGGTCTGCAGCGATGTGGCAGCGAGATCGACACCTCGCAGGTCGGCACCGTAGAAGCTGCCGCCCAGTGTGATGCGCTCGTAGTTGGCCAACGAAGTGCACTCTTCCAGGAACAACACATCGGCGAGAATCACGCCAGGACCGCCGCTCAGACGGCTGCAACCGATCGCTGCGCCAGTGAAGTCGGCCATCGACAAGGAAACCGGGTTGTCCGGGAAGTCGGTGGCTGTGATCGTAGCTCCGGCAAAGCGGGCTCCGACCAGCTCCGAACTGCCGAAGTCGGTTCCATCGATGATCGCGTTAGTGAAGTCTGCACCCATCGCGATGACGTCGAGCTTGGCTCCGGTCAGGTTCGCACCGGCGAAGTTGGCCCCCGAGAGATCGACACCCTCGAGAACAGCGTTCTCGAGGTTGGTGCCCGAGAAGTCGACACAACGCACATCGGGCCCAGTGAACACTCGGTTGGACAGGTCGGAGTTCTGATGCGGCTCAGCCTCGGAGTTCTCACACTCCAACGCGAGCTCATCGAGGGCGATCACGGCGAGTTCAAGAGCAGCCTCAATGTCCATGTCGACTCCGGCCAAGGCGCGATCGACCGTGTCGACCTCGATATCGGCCTCGATAGCCACCTCGGGCTCTGACGTGGTCAGCTCGAGGTCGGCGGCACCCGAGGGCGTTGTCCCACCACCCCCGCAGGAGGCAGCGAGCAACCCGAGGGCTGCGGCGATTGTGGAAATGCGACGAATGACCACGTGTCGTCTCCATCTTCTCTCGACACGAACACCACTCCAATCGGACGTAACCCCTACCTCTGTGAGGGTTTCGACGGGCGATGGTTGTTCTTCTAACGTGGGGCCATGCTCCCCAAGCCCGTACGCAGCAATGTGTTCCGGCTTCCCGGTTTCTCGGAATTGTCGGCCAGAGACCGTCGCTTGATCATTCGTTCGTCACACGCCATGGCTTTTGTCGAAGGAACGATGATCATCGAGCAAGGCCACGTCGACAGGCGGGTACTAATCGTGCTCGACGGTGTTGTCGAGCTGTTCGTCGACGATGCAACGGTGGGCCACGCGGGTCGCGGCACATTGCTCGGCGCCATAGTTGCCGGGTCCGCTCGCGTGTCCGCTACCGCTGTCGCCGTCACCAACGTACGTACCGTCCAGATGCCGTCGCTATTGATGCGATCGCTGGCCGATCGAAGCTCGACTGTTGCCTACTGGCTCGCACGAGATGCCGAGGAGCGCCGCGACCACAACACTTCTTGAGAACCGACACCCGAGGGAAAGGCCGCGCGAGGTCAGCTGAAACCCTGACCCGGATCGGCCACCTGATCGGTGAGGTCGTCCGGCGGCTCGCCCAGCAGTGCATCACCCTTGATCTGGTTCGTCGACCAGGTTGGATCGAGACCGGGAATGGTCAAGGTCACGCCTCGTTTTGTGGACGGCTCGAGTTCCCACAAGATGGCCGGGCGAGCTCCGTGCCAACGGATCGCAAACGAAAGAAGCCCATGTTCCGTCGGGGCTTTGTGAACCTCGATCGGTTGACCGAGCCACTCGGGTGGGAACACGCCGAACAAGGTCAGGGCTGGCTCGTCGCCAGGCGGCGAGTGAACGAGCAACGAGCGCACGAGGCTCACAAAATGAGCGGTAGCCGACCCATGGTGACCATCGCCGGAGGTGCCGGTTCCAAGTCGGGGGTGGATGGTGCGGGGCCAGGTGTAGGTCGGACTGGCGACCTCGACCATCCAGCGCAGCCGTTCGAGACACGTGTCGTCGCCGGCCAGCAGTTCGAACATCGCAAGCCGCATGGTCCGGTGGGTGGCGAGGCCACGCGGTCCTATCGAGTTGTGGTGGGCGGCCCCGTACATGAAACGACGTCTGACCTCGTCGGCGGTCGCTGCCATCATCGGGTGTTCCGGGCGAAGCACCCTGGTCGGCCAGACGGCGACGAGCGAGTCGACCCCCCTCTCGTCCATCGACCTGTGCGGAGTAGCGGGCAATACATCCGAACCGAATCGGTCGATGACGGCCTCGAAGGAGTTGAGAAGGTCGACCCGCAGATCGGCGGCTATTGCGGCTACATCTGACGAAGCTTCGGTCTCGCCAGCGAGAGTCAGGATCTCGACGGCATCGAGCAGGGCACGCAGCGCCCAGAAGTTGTCGGCGTAGCGGAACTCGTGGTGCCCAGCCACTTCGCGCGCAGGCAGGAGGCCGACCGTCAGCTCGTCACGATCGCCCTTGCGACGGCGTTTATCGAGGAAACGCACTGCGCCGACGACCACATCTGCCTGGTCGACCGCCATCGCCTCGACACGGCTGAGCCGGATGTGGTGACCGAGAGCCGCAAGCGCCGCTGCGGTTCCCTCCGTCTTGCCACCGCTCCCCTCGATCTCGCCAGAACGGCGCTGATGGTCGCCGAGTCCGACCAAGGCCTCGGCCGCATCGCGATGCCATCCCATCTGATCCACCGCCATGAGAATCGGGGCAACATCGTTCCAATCGACGCCGGGCCTTCCAATCGGTTCCGACTCGAACGTCGCGCCGACCTTGAACAACATCAGGTGTCGGCGCGCAGCAGCAAAGGTGTCGGCGATGGGGCCAGCGGGAAGATCGAACTCGGCGCCGGCCGACGACTGAGACAGCCATCCCTTGGCCACGTTCACAGGTGCCGGCACGTCCGAGGGCTTTGGCGTTTCGCCCACCGAAGGCTCGCTGACGCGAAATGGGGCCGTGAACTTCAGCGATGTCGAGTGAACCAGAGGGAAGACCACCACAGCCTGCCCGAGACCAGAGCCACACTCGACAGGCAATATGCCCGATGCCGGGGCTGGATCATCTGCGTCGGTTCGGTGCTCGAGCAGTTCGGCGAGATCACCCAACGCCAGGTTCGACCCCCAGATGGCACCGGGTTCGCGCGACATGAACAGCGCAACTTCGCCATCGACGGCCACCCCCATCGTGTCGGTGTCATAGGAGATCTCGTCGATCCTTCCGGGCCCGATCAGATCGTAGGGACGCAGAGCGACACCGATGGCTACGGCCTCGGACGTCGCATTCTCTATCTCGATGACAGCGGTCCCATCTCCTCCTGAGATCGCATATGTGCGGTGAACCACATCGCCGTTCCCGATCCGCATGCGCGTCTCGACGACCGGCGTTTCATCGAGCAGCGATTGCCGCACCGCAGCAGTTCGTGATGGAAACCGCCATCCGTCGGGTCCCTTGACCCACCAGTCGATCGAATAGCTGCCGCCGGTCACCACGAGACCACGAGGATCGACAGCACCGCGCCCACGTGTTGCTACCGCCCCCAGAATGGTCCAGTTGCGGCCGGTCGTGTTGCTCGGATCGGCGCCCCCGACCGTGTATGCAGGCGAGTCGGGGTCGGCTTGGCGTTCGAGCCAATGAGGCTGAAGCCATCCGCGCCCGACCAGCGAGCCGGTGGCTTCAGCTTGACGGCGTACACGACGATTCACGGTGGATGGAGGCTAGTGGGTCCCCCATAGACTTGTTCCTCCATGAGTGAGATAGCCCCCCGAACGGCACTGCTCGTCCCGTCGAGATCGTTGCGTGGCGCCAAGACCCGGCTCGACTCGATGCTCAACCCCAACCAGCGAGCCCAGCTGGCTGAGGCGATGCTCGCGAAGACCATCGGTGCCGCAGGAGCACTCGAGCCCTTTGTTGTCACAGGCGACCCCGATGTGACCATCACCGCCAAGGAACAGGGCGCCCAGGTCATCGAGTGTCTCGTGCCTGGCTTGAACATCGCGGTCGCCACGGGGATCGACCATCTGCATCGGGCAGGCTTCGATCGTGTGGTGGTGGCCCATGGCGATATCCCATTGGTCCACGACCTCGATGCGGTCGACCGCCCTCAATGCCGGGGAGTGATCATCGTTCCCGACCGCCATGTGGACGGGACCAACATCATCGCGGTTCCGACCGGCTTCGACTTCAGATGGTCCTACGGACCCGGATCATTCCATCGCCACCGCATCGAGGCTCTGCGCCTCGGCTTGCCACTGGTCGTCAGGAAAGACGCCGACCTCGCATGGGATCTGGACGAACCGGCCGACATCGAGTTGGCCGCCGACAGCCTGCCGCCCGATCTTGCGTACATCATCGGCAAGGACCCAGCGTTTGGGGCATCGGTGTGAGGGTCGACTTCCCGGTGCCTTCTTCGGCCCTCGCAATCGTCGCCCACCCCGACGACGCCGAGTTTCAGTGCGGCGCGACGCTGGCGAAGTGGTCTGCTTCGGGAACTGTCGTCAGCCATCTGATCTGTACCGATGGGTCGAAGGGAACCTGGGACGTCAACTCCGATCAGGCCCGGCTCGTTGCCACACGCCAGACCGAACAGAGGGCAGCCGCAGCGGAACTGGGCGCTACCGGGTCGGTCATATTCCTCGGCTGGCCCGATGGAGAACTCGACAGCGGCCTTCGACAGCGTTCACAGGTCGCCTATTGGATCCGCAAACTCAGGCCGGCGGTCGTGCTCGGTCACGACCCGTGGAAGCGCTGGCGCCTACACCCCGACCATCGAAACGCTGGATGGCTCGCGTGCGACGGGGTCGTAGCGGCGCGAGATCCGTTCTTCTTCCCCGAACACGACATCGCACACCACCGCCCGAACGCCTTGCTGTTGTTCGAGAGCGACGAGCCCGACCTCGCCATCGACGTCGCCGGATTCGCCGAACACAAGACCGCTGCCCTACTCGCTCACGAATCACAGTTCGAGACGACCCACGACATTGTCGACGCCTCGAACGACAACCAGCGCGAGCGTTTCTCGGGCTGGGTCGACTTCACACTTGCTGAGGGAGGTGAGACCGCAGGATTTGAGCACGCCGAACTTTTCAAGGTGATCGACGATCTCTAGGTCGAACGCTCGCTTTCGGGCTCAGCCTGGTATGTCCCTGCCAAGCCCGAACCGAGGTGCCTTCTGACGAGTGACCTAGTTCAAGGCATCCTTGACGGCCTTCGCCGCGGTGAACTTGAGGCCAGTACTGGCGGCGATGTCGACGGGCTCGCCGGTGCGCGGGTTGCGCCCGGTGCGGGCAGCACGATGTGAGGCCTGGAACGACCCAAAGCCCGGCCAGCTCAACTTGTCGTCATTGCCGGCTGCCGACACACACGCGGCACAGAAGGCATCGATGGCCGCCTCGGCCTGAGCCTTGGTGAGGTTCGTGGCATCCGCCACTGCGCTGACCGTGTCGGACTTCGAGAGGTTCGCCATGATGATCTCCTGTGCATTCGGGTGGCCGCACAAGCGAACCACGTCGGTGTCATTCGACTCGGTAGGGAACCCGAAATCAAGCATTTCCACAACCCGGAAATGACATGATTCTACTTGTATTTAACTTGTGGCTCCTTGTATGGTGAGGATATGATCGACTGGGAGGTACTCACAATCGTCGTTGCGGCGCTGTTCACGTCTGCTCTCTCCGCAGTCGCCGGCATGGGTGGTGGCCTCATCTTGCTCACCATCATGCTGGTGTTTCTCGAACCGGCCGAGGCCATTCCGGTCCATGGTGCGATCCAGATCGCATCCAACTCCTCGAGAGCCCTGAGACTGCGTTCCAACATCGACCTCACCATCGTCGTACGACATGTCGCCTTGCTCGTGCCTGCCGGCCTCCTCGGCCTCATCGCAGCAGACCGGCTTCCCGCAGATGCAGGTCGGGCCATCATCGGCGTGTTCGCGTTGACCGCCGTCTGGTTTCCACGAGTGATCACACCTCGCCCAAGCGGCGGATTCCCCATCAACGGCTTCATCGGTGTGGGCGCCGCACAGGGATTCCTCAACATCCCGATAGGTGCCACCGGACCGATGATCGCCCCGTTCTTCAGAGCTTCTCTGCCCCAACGGCACCAATTCATCGCGACCTTCGCGACCGCCCAGACCATCGGTCACATCGTGAAGGTCGGCCTGTTCACGTCCGACGGGCTCGATCTCTCGGGCCATCTCACGCTGATCGCGGCCGCTGCGCTGGCGGTCGTCGCCGGAACGATGCTCGGAGCCCGGATGCTCGACCGCATCAGCGATGAGGGTTTTGCGACCTTGTTCAAGGTGACGTTGACCCTCATCGCCGTGCGACTCGTCGTCACTTCCTTCCTGTGATCCCTTCGAGGCAACAGGGACCATCATTGTCGAGCACAGTCGTTCAGCAGCTGTTGGCGGACAGCACGAGTCGTGCGTAGGAGGCACGCGAGTGAACACCGGTGCTCACGGCCGATGTCTGGCACCAGATGGGCCGAACACTCCACGAGCACAAGGCGGGAGCCCTCGGTGATCGTGCACCAGCTCGAGTCGCCACACCGGGTGCTGATCGAACTGGCCTCAACCCGGTTTGAAGAGGCAGCGCTGCCGGTGTTGAAGTTCCACGTGGTCGGAGTCCACATCTACGGCACCGGTTCGGCCGCTCGGGGGAGACAGGACGTCAGAAGAGGAGGTAGATCAGGTCCTCGAGGGACTCGAGGACCGGCACCCCATCGGGCAGCGGAGCCCTGTCGAGTGCCCATTCGTAGCCGGACGGAACATAGGCCGCCCGCGCGCCGGCCTCGAGAACCGGCTCGACGTCGCTCGAAATCGAATTGCCGACCATGGCTATCGAGTCAGGTTGCACACCCCACGAGGTGAACAAGCCCTCGTACGTCGAACGATCCTTCTCGCTGACGATCGCCACGTGCTCGAAGCGTTCGGCGAGACCCGAGGCGGCGATCTTGGCCTCCTGGTGGAAGAGGTCGCCCTTGGTGACGAGGGCCAACTCGAACCTTCCACCAACCCGATCGAGCGCCTCGGCGACACCGGGCAGAAGATCTATCGGGTGGGTCATCAGCTCTCGGACCAATTCGAGCATTGCCTCGATCTCGCGCGACGAAACACGCCCTTCGGTCACCTCGATGGCCGTCTCGATGAGCGACAGACCAAACCCCTTCACCCCGTAGCCGAATACCTTGAGGTTGCGACGTTCGGTCGCGAGCAACCGCTCGTCGAGCACCTCCGCCGAGACATATGGCGAAAGCAACTCGCGGACCGTCTCCTGCACGCCGGAGAAGTAGCGCTCGTGGTGCCAGAGTGTGTCATCGGCATCGAGCGCCAGCAGATCGATGTCGGACCATGCGCCGGCCATTCCGGCCAGTCGTTCGGGGGTTTCCATAGGCCCAGTAAACCCCGCGCCACACCAACGAACGGACGCGGCCTCTGTTCCGATCGTGCTAACCGGACCTCTTGCGTGGAACTACCTGGCTGATCACGACGACGCGACATCCCAGAACTGCTCGACCACACCCAGCCACAACGCCGTGGTCAGCGCCAACGAATCGATATCGACGCGTTCGTTGCGGCCGTGAAATCTGGACGCGAAATCCTCGTAGCGACAACGTGTGCTGAACAGACCGGCCCCATAACACTCGGCACCCTTGGCCCGGTAGAAGCGCGAGTCGGTCCCGCCGGTCGTCATGGTCGGCACCAAGACGGCCTCGGGATAGCTGCGTCGCGTCAGCTGGGTGAGCGTGTCCCACATCGGCGTCTCGGTCGACGACGCAGTCGATGGGTCGTCATTGATCGATCGGACCTCGACGGTGTCGAACATGTCGCCAAGAGCATTGCGGAGGTGCTGTTCGACCTCGACCGCGTTCTCGCCGGGCACCGTCCTGATGTCGACGTCGATGACAACCTCGTCGGGGATCGTGTTCGTCTTCGAACCACCCTTGATGATGTTCGGCGAGAAGGTCGTATGAGTACACGCGTGAAGGCGTTTGGCGGTGGCTGGGTTCTCGAGTCCGCCGATTGCCTCCCACACATGCCCTGGGTCGAGCAGGGCCTGTTTCAGCTGGCCCTCAAATCCCATCGCCTCGACCTGGCCGGTCCACGTGTCGGACAACACCGACCCCGGTCGGTATTCGGCCAGACGCCGGATGACCTCGGCAGCCTTGATGACGGCGTTGTCGGCTCCGAAAGGCATCGAGCCGTGGCCGGGTGTGCCCCGAACGGTGAGTCGCCGCCATGCGATGCCCTTCTCGGCGACGGTGACCGTGACGCGTCGAACATCGTCGCCGCCGGACCCGATAGGGGTTCCTCCCGACTCGGTGAGGACGTAGTCGGCACGAATCGGATCGTAGTCGTTCTCCGTGAACCAGCCAGCTCCGTGGCGACCACCCGCCTCTTCGTCGGCGACGGCGAAGTAGATGAGGTCGCCTTGGGGTCGCTGGCCCGTGCGGGCGATGTGGCGGAACGCGACGGCCATCGATGACGTCAGGTTCAACATGTCGACCGCGCCTCGGCCCCACACCTCTCCGTCGTGGATCTCCGCCGCGAAAGGATCGCGGTCCCAACCGTCGATCGAGGCCGGCACAACATCGGTGTGGCCCATGAGACACACCGACGGTGCTTCCGGATCGATGCCCTCGATCCTCGCCACGAGTGATGAGCGGCCCGGCAGAGGTTCCCAAGTTTGGAACTCGACACCGGGACCGGCAAGGAAGGACTCGAGAAGTTCCACGTTGCGAATCTCGTCGCCGGACTGTGCCGTTCCGTCGTTCACGCAACGATTGCGGATCATCGCCCGTAGGAGTTCGACCGTCTCGCCGGTCAAGGCATCGTCGATGTGATCTGTCGTCATCAGCTCAACCTGATCCTGAGTCGCTTGTTCCCCTTGCCCTTCGACTCGGTCTTCACAACCTCGAAGGCGCCGACCTCGCCAGTTTGCACAACGTGGGTACCACCATCTGCCTGCTTGTCGAGACCGACGATGTCGACCACACGAATCGTCGTCACAGATTCGGGGATGAGGTTGACCTTGGTCCTGATCAGGTCCTCGTCGGCGAGAGCCTCGGGACGTTCCAGGAACGAGACCGCAATGGGCCGATCGGCTGCTATCTCGTCGTTGACCAGCTTCTCGACCTCGGCGGCGAATCCCTCGGGCAATGGATCGAACTCGAAGTCCATGCGAGCCGTCAGCGGCTCCATGTTTCCCCCCGTAACCGCTGTCTGCCACCGGTTCCAGATAACACCGCAGAGGATGTGTAGTGCGGTGTGGGTCCGCATGAGCTGATGACGGCGTTCCCAGTCGACTTCGACCGTCACATGCGCTCCCACCGCAGGACCCTCCCCGACGAGGGTGTGCCAGACCAGGTCACCCTTCTTCCTGACGTCGACGACCTCTGCAAACCCACCGTCCCACCGGAGTTTGCCGGTGTCGTGCGGCTGCCCACCTCCGGTCGGGTACAACACCGTTCGATCGAGTGCTACTGCGTCGCCGTCGACTTCGACAACACTCGCCTCGGCCTGCCTCAGGTAGGCATCCTCCAGGAACAACATCTCGGTCGGCATCGGACTCCTCTCGCCATCGCGGCTGTCCACGGCAACGGTACTCTCGGCGATACGTGAGGGGCCCATTCGAGCCCGCGCTCGAACCGAACGGACGACAGCTTCACACCAACACTCTGGCGCGCGTCAGGTGGGCGGCCGTCGCCAACCGTCCTCGGAGTCGTGTCGACGCACGATCTTGGCCGGCACCCCGGCGACCACACAGCGATCGGGGATCACTCCCCGCACCACCGAGTTTGCGGCTACTACGACGTTCTCACCAATCCGGCAGCCGGGCAGGATCACGACCCCGGAACCCAGCCAGGAACCTCGACCTATCTTCACCGCCGATTCGACCGGAATCTGCCGGCCGATTGGTTCATCCACATCGGTGTAGGTGTGGTTCTGATCGGTGATGTAGACATCGGTGCCCATGAACACGTCGTCGCCGATTTCGATCGAGAAGTGGCCGACGATGCTGTTGTATCGACCGATAAGGCACCTGTCGCCGATGCGAATGACCGGGTTCGTGACCATCTCCTGGTCGGGGTGCATGCCCGCCGACAATGTCACGTGATCGGCGAGCAAGGTGTCCTTGCCAACCCGGATCCAGCGTTCGCCGTAGATCGTGCCGGTCGGAAATCCCAGATAACTTCCCTCACCGAACGCACCGAACCTGTTCGCAACACGGTGGCCCGTGCCAACCGCGGCCCACCGCTTGATCCGTTCCCACACACCATGGATGAGCTCCGAGCGCCGGCGCTTGATCCAGACGACAAGACTGCTGTCTTCTCGCACCGTCTCGCCACTCACGATGTCGAGCCGTACCGCTCGAGGATTCGCCTGGCGGCTTCGGCGCCCGTCGAGCGAAGCGAATCGGGGGTCTCGACCACAACATCGGATCCGCCACGCAACAGCAGGCGTTCGAGGAACACATCGCCTGCTATGGGCATTGCGACGCCGATCGAGCCGTCGTCTCGTGCAACAACCGATTGGGTTTCGTAGGCCTCGACGATCCAGCCCGCAGACGGCGGCACGGCCAGCTCGACCACGATGCCGTCGCCGCCAGGTCCCAGGCGGGGTGCGGCGAGTTCACCCTCGGGCGGCTCGAACTCTGACTCCGTCACCACGAGCGACTCGATGCGGTCGACGCGGAACGTACGCAGGCTGCCTGCCACGTGACACCAGCCGTGCACGTACCAATCGCCATCGTGGTTCAACACCCCCAGCGGATCGATGCGCCGGTGCATCGATTCGTCCCTGTAGGCGGTGTAGTAGTCGATGTCGACCGAGACCCGATTCGCGGTTGCGACCTCGAGCTCGTCGATCAGATCGGGGCGCTCGACATCGACCTCGAGTGGGCTGTGGTCGCCGAGAGCAGCCTCGAGTTTGTCGAGCGCTGTGGCAAGGGCGCCGGACGTGTCGCCCAACACCGCGAGAGCTGCGCGGCCCGCAGCGAGCAATCCGAAACCTTCTTGTGGCCCGAGCCGAAGAGGACGGTCGAGCATGGCACCGGGTTCGACGATGACCATGTCGTCGTCGACGATGATGCCAAGCGTGTTGTCGGGTCCATACGGAGGAATCTCACAACACTGCACCAGCGATAGGTCCGAGAGAACGTCTCCCTCGGGTACCCCGAAATGGTTGGCGATGTCGGAGATCCTGGCGCCGTCGCGCTCGACAACCCACGGAACGATGACCAGGAGGCGGGCAAGCCTCGCTTCGGCGGAAGGTTTGGCCATCAGTTGGCCTCGACGATCGCTTCGAGCCATGCGACGATCTCGCGGCGCAGCTCTATTGGGCCCAACACCTCGGCGTGGTGGCGTAGGCCGAGAACCCACGATCTGAAAGCATCCCTGTTTCGCACCGGCACCTCGACGACCACCGAACCGTCAGGGCGACGCTCGGCGACACTCTCGACCCCGCGCAGACGTTCGATACGGGAGGCTGACGCGGAATCGATCCAGACTCGCGCCACAACAACCTCGCCGTCGCCGATCATCAACGGGTCGCGAGGCATTGCGGCGCGGGAGTCGAACTCGCCTGCCATCTCGTAGCTGCCCGGCTTGCCCGTCCTGACAGCGCTACCGATGCGATCGACGCGAAAGGTCTTCACAACTCCTTCATCGCGCCCACTGAGGTACCAGTTGCCTTCGCGATAGAAGATGCCGAGACCCTCGACGACCCGTCGCTTGCCCGAGTACTCGAAGGTCACCGGGGCCCGATTGCGGATCGCGGTGTGGACGGTCGGAAGATCTCCGAGTGAGGGGAGTTCTGCCACCACCATCGGAGGCGCCACCTTCGAGCCACCGATCTTGGTAGCCGCCTGGTCATCCCACGACTCGTCGAGTCTGACGACCGACGCAGCCAACTGGAGCCCGAGTTGTTCGGCCTCGTTCAGGCCGAGGTCGGGAAGGAAGTAGTTCTCGGGCCGAATTGTGTACCGGGTGGTTCCGGTCGCCTGGTCCATCGGTGTGTCGATCGTGATGCCGAGGGAACGCAACACTGCCTTGTCGCGTTCGAAGGACTTGCGCGACGCCTCCCCGCGACCCGCATACAACTCGCCACGTTCGACGATCTGATCGAACGTGATCGGCTGCTCGGTGTCGAGCAGGAGCATCAGAAGTTCGGTGATGCGCTCGACTCGGTCCGCCACAGGTCGACATGGTAGAGGCCAATACCGCCGGACGGTGCGTAGGAGTCCTGCCCATCGGTGGCATCGGCGTCCATGACACGCTATTGTTACGATCCTGTAACTGTGCGGGCGCGGAGCGGGCGCCCCGACACGAGGTCCTACATGCACCCACCCAATATGAGAACGCGTCGCTCCACACGCACCATTGCTGGTGCTGTTGTGGCGTTCTTGGTGTTTACCTCGGTGTCGACAATCTCCTTCGGAGCCAAGGTGGTTTCGGCCTCCGAATCATCGTCAGCGCCCGTCGTCGACATCTCTGCGACACCCAGCGGGTACCTGGTCCTGCACACCGATGGGACGATACGCGCCTCCGGTACCACACACCGCGGCGATGTCGACCTGCCGCGCGCCGCAGCACTCAGCGCCACTCCGTCTGGCAATGGCTACTGGATCGTGGGCGCGAACGGCTCGGTCCACGCATACGGTGATGCCACATTCGCAGGCGATCTGAGCCACCTCACCCTCGCCCAGCCGATCATCGCGATGGCGACGACGGCCAGCGGCCAGGGTTATTGGCTCGTAGGCGCAGACGGCGGCGTATTCAGTTTTGGCGACGCCGCGTTCCTCGGTTCGATGGGCAACGTCGGACTCGCGAGCCCCGTCGTCGACATCACCGCCACGGCCAGCGGCCGGGGATATTGGCTCGTAGGCGCTGACGGCGGCGTGTTCGCATTCGGCGACGCCTCATACCACGGCTCGCTCGGGGGCCTCCGTCTCGACCGGCCCGTGATCGGCATCACGACCAGCACGAGCGGATCCGGGTATTTCATGGTCGCATCCGACGGCGGCGTGTTCGCATTCGGCGACGCCCCCTTTCTAGGATCGGTTGGCGGCACCGGACGCTCCGACATCGCAGCGCTGTCGCCCACCGTCTCTGGCGCCGGCTACTACGTCGCTTCGAGTATCGGCCAGGTCATCGGCTTCGGCGATGCAATCACCTTGAGCGGACCAGAAGTTGCCGAGGCCAACCTCCTCGCTCGCATAAACGCCGAGCGCGCTCTTCGTGGCCGCAGTGCCCTCGCATGGGATCCGAATCTGGCAGCGGCGGCCGAGACCTGGTCGGCGGACATGAGCCGCAACGGCTTGCGACACAGCGACCTGGA
Source organism: Actinomycetes bacterium (assembly GCA_024228575.1). Lineage (GTDB taxonomy): Bacteria > Actinomycetota > Acidimicrobiia > Acidimicrobiales > Poriferisodalaceae > JAAETH01. The sequence goes on along the minus strand of JAAETH010000229.1, from coordinate 5,094 downwards.
TGCCGTGAACGCCTCGATGCCGACCATCTACTCGGGCATGGGTGAGAACATCTTCTGGGGTTCATGGCACCACGCGAGAGTGTCCAGCGCACATCAGTGGCTGATGGACAGCGCCACCCATCGTGCCGCAATCGCCGAGACGGCGTTCACTTCGGTAGGCCTCGGGGTCGCTTGTGTCGATGGCGAGATGTGGGTCACAGAGGTCTTCGGACGCTCGGCCTCCACGGGCAACCCCTCTTGGTCCGGTGCGGCACCGTCACAACCGCGGGCCGATCTGTCCGGCTTCGACGACGTCGCCTGTTGAGGACCCGCCGGCTAGGCGGTCACCGTTCGTGTCGGTCACACTTGCCGACATGCCCCATTTCACCAGTGGTGATGTCACCATCAAGTATCGCATCGCGGGCGATCCCTCAGCTCGTCGCGTTCTCTACATCAGCGGAACCGGAAGCGATCTCCGAGCGCCAAACCTGATTCGCGACCGCTTCGAGGATCACTTCTGCGTCGCCTCCTACGACCAGCGCGGGCTCGGGCGCTCCTCCAAACCCGATCGGGCCTACTCGATGGCCGAATACGCTGCCGACGCTGTCGCCTTCATGGATCACCTTGGCTGGAGTTCGGCATCGGTATTTGGGATCTCGTTCGGCGGCATGGTCGCCCAGGAGTTGGCGGTCACCTGGCCAGGTCGAATCGAAACCCTGGTCCTCGCCTGTACATCATCAGGAGGTCCGGGATCTTCGAGCTTTCCCCTGCACACACTCGTCGAGTCGGGCGACGAACAGCGCGACGCAGTGGAGTCAATCGAGCGGTCGGACACCCGCCGCGACGAAACATGGCGATCCGAGAACCCGCGCCTACTTGCCAAGTTGATCGACTTCGTGCTCACCAGCAAACAGATCGGTGCAGGCGAGCCGGGTCGCGAGGTCGGCGCTCGTCACCAGCTCGAGGCACGGGCGGGTCACGACACCCACGATCGACTCGGACACATCGACAGTGCCTGTCTCGTGCAAGGGGGTCGCTTCGACGGCATCGCTCCGCCGGAGAATCTCAAGGTCCTGGCCACACAAATCCCAGGAGCGACCCTGAAGATGTACGACGGTGGCCACCTGTTTCACCTCCAGGCCCCCGAGGCCTCGGAAGACGCCATCAACTTCCTTTCGACACAACACGGAGCCACCGATGAGTGACACACCAATCGTCGACACAAACTCTGGTCTGGTCAGAGGCCGAGCTCACCGCGGCGACACGACCCTGTTCGGCGGAATCCCGTACGCGGCGGCGCCGGTGAACGACCTGCGATTCGCGCCTCCCCACCCGGTCGAGCCCTGGGTCGAGCCGCTCGACTGTCAGAAGCCGGCACCTCGGGCACCGCAGAACCCCGGTATCACCGAGATGTTGGCGGGTCAGACCAAGATCGAGTGGACCGAGGACTGTCTCTCGCTGAACGTCACCACCGGCGCTCCCAGCGAGTCACCAAAGCCGGTCATGGTCTGGATTCACGGTGGTGGGTTCACCGGCGGAACCTCTTCCATTCCCTGGTACGACGGCGCCTCGCTCGCCAGCGACGGTGTCGTGGTCGTCAGCATCAACTACCGACTCGGTGCACTCGGGTTCTTGCACCACGACACCGACCACGGGGTTTCAGGCAACAACGGAATCCTCGATCAGATAGCCGCCCTCGAGTGGGTCCGCAACAACATCTCGGCGTTCGGTGGCGATCCCTCGAACGTAACGGTCTTCGGTGAGTCGGCCGGCGCAATGAGCGTGGGCACCTTGCTCGCAGCACCGGCGGCAAAGGGGCTCTTTCGGCGCGCCATTCTGCAGAGCGGGGCGGGCCACCACGTGCATTCCGACGACGACGCCCGCCAGGTGACAGACGCCTTCCTCGATTTGCTCGTCGAACGCGGTGCCCACGACGCCTCACACGCAACGGTCGAACAGATCCTCGATGCCCAGAACCACATCGGCGACAAGCTCAAGGACATCCTCGGCGACGATTCGATCGGCATGGCCTTCCAACCCGTCATCGACGGAACAAACCTGCTCGAACGCCCGCTCGATGCCATCGCAGACGGCTCGGCCGACGGGATCGATGTGGTCGCCGGATGGAATCTCGACGAGTGGGATCTGTTCAGCATCGCCGAACGCGGCGACATCACCCAAGACAGCTTCGACCGACGGATGACAGCGACGTTCGGAGACGATTCCAGCGCAGCGACGGTCGAGTACCGAGACCAGTTGGCTGGGCGGAGCATCAACGTCTCGAATCGCGCGATCTGGAATGCCGCGATGACCGACTTCGTATTTCGCATCCCGGCCATCCGCTTGCTCGAGGCCCACACCTCGCGACCGGGCCGTACGTTCGGATACGAGTTCGGTTTCGAATCGACGGCGTTCGCTGGCAGGTTGGGGTCGTGTCACGCCCTCGAGATCCCGTTCGTCTTCGGAACCCTCGACAGGCCGGGCGTATCGGTCTTCCTCGGTGGAACGAGTGACGACGCAGAGGAACTGTCGCAGATCATGCGCCGAGGTTGGTCGAGCTTCGCCACCGACGGCGACCCGGACATCGAGGGATGGATCGACTACGACTCGAACTCCAGAGTCACCTACGGTTTCGACACATCCAACAGCCCCCGCACCGATCCCAACGCCGCTACACGCAAGCTGTGGGTCGACCGGCGCTGACCTACTCGCCCCGCAAGAACCGCTCGACCGAACTCGAATACTCGCCGGGAGCGGTCTGGTGGATGTGGTGACCAACCTCGATCTCGATCAGCTGCCCATCGGGCAATGTCGCATGCACTGCGTTGAGCAGATCATCGTTCGCCGATCCAGAGATCAGGAGCGTTGGTGCTGTGACTTTGGTGAGATCGTTCCACCGGTCTGGATCCGGACGGTTGAGCTGGCTGATGATCTGCCTGGCCGCGTTCCAATCGAAGCTCACAGGCTCACCGGGATGTTCGGGCGGCTCTCGGTGTGTTCGGTCCGGCGACGGAGGTGCGGTGTCTTCGATGACGAGCCGCTCCAATCGCCCCGGCGTCCGTGTAGCGAAGAGCCAGGCAACATTGGCCCCCATCGAATGGGCTACCAATGAGAAGCGATCCAAGCCGAGGGAATCGACGAACGCGCGAAGGTCCTTCTCCATGGCCTCGAACGAGTAATGGTCACAGCGAACGCTCTCGCCGTGACCCCGCTGATCGAGAGCGATGCACCGCCAGTTCCTGGAGAGACGATCGGTGACGGGAGCCCAATCGGTGGCGCTACGACCGAGGGCGTGAAGGAACACGAGCGACGGCCCCGTGCCCTCCTCGAAGTACGAGAACGTTCCCGCTGGCAACTCTACGGTTGAGCGTTTGCCCATGCCGTCAGCATATGTTCCCGATCTCAACGGTCGAGACACTCTGAGCCCCCCGAGAACCCGAACTCGCTAGTGCAGGCCCAGGGTCACACCTGTCTGTGTTTGTACCCCTCGCCGGACACTATGCGAACTGTGCAGCCGATCCGTTCTGATGATTGACCGGTCCGCCACCGAACTCGTGCGATATGAGCTCGATCATCCCGTCGCACACCACAAGGTGAGGTGGATCTCTCGGGGTTGGTTGGCTAAGGACCCGGTGGTGCAGGCTCTGCGGGCTCGGTCGACGGTGTCACCGTGGCACCCGTCGCGACCAATTCGGCAAGATTCGCAATATCGAGCAGGGCGTCAGGGGTGGCAGCCACGTCGATCGTCGAACTGAAGTCGACGTAAAGAGAGCGGTCATGTTTCGCTCGCCCTTCGTCGAGGGTCAGGTCTGCGAACTCGGACGGATCGAACGAAACCACGTCAACCATTCCCCGGGCCGGGTCGAGGAGAGAGATGATCACGGGCTGGCCGGGCTCTGCGAAGAACTGCTGCACCCAACCCCACCCGCCGGAATCGAGTCGGGCAGCAACATCGAGGTCGGCACACTCAGCCACCGCTACCGGCGTACGCGAGCAGACGGCCAATCCCGTGTCGTTTCTCCCGTGCCAATCCGTCGGAACCAGAACCGCGACAGTTCCGTACTGAAGATTGGCTCTCGCCTCTGCAGGTCCGGATTCATATGCGCGCTCGGTCGGGTCGACTGCTTCCCAAGTTGGGCTGGTCTCTGGGGTCTGTTCAACGAGACCGAGCGGGGCGTCGAGCATGGGGTTGTCTGGATCAGCGATCAGCATGTCCAGCATGTCAAAGTGGGAATCGAGCTGCAGTCGGCGCACCTCCCGGTTCCAATCGTGCGTCGCTGGAGCTGAGCACCAACCCACGAACGCGATTCCATCCGAGTACAACGCGGCCGCGTACGCCGGCGCGTACACGCCATCTTCCACCGTCTCCGAGCCGACCAAGACAGGCAGGTCGGTCGGCCACTGACGCCCGCCGAACCCTGACATTTCAACTGTCAGCGTTCTGCTTTGGGCCCCGGCGAGCGTCGATTCGACACCAGCATCGCTCACCGGAATCGCTGCCACCGTGAACTGCACGCCGCGCAGGGTGAACCAGTCGTCGCGGTCGAAATGAGCCGCAATCTCGGGCGACGGAAGGACGACATGCCACGTCAGTTCCGCCGCCCTCGCACGAAGGCCGTCCCCGGAACGTGTTCGATCGATGATCGCACCAGGTGTCTCTTCACACGAGCCATGCTCGGTTGCTGCTGCCGCCAGATCGCCGGCTGCGCTAAGTTGCATGCCCGCTTCCTTCGCGTTCGGCGCTCTAGAGTCGACAACTTCACTTTCTCCCCCGCATGCAGCAACCAATAGCGCAAGAGCTCCGAACAGAGCCCACGCTGTCTTCGTCATCTTTGACCATCGTTTGACACTCATATACACACCGATCCTGAGGAGTTGACGCATTCGATTCGCAAGTTGTCCAATCGAACGGACGCATTGGCGCCGTACTGATTTTCGAGATCCGTATAGTGAGCGGGCCCCGGTTGTGGGTCCAGTTGCTATGCGAGTTGTGGTTGGTTTCGGTCCGTCCAGGCTTGGGCGTACTCGGCTGGTGTGAGCAGCCCGTGAGCGTGGTGGGGCCTGTTCATGTTGTAGTCGATCCTCCAGTCCTCGACCAGTACTTGGGCTTCGAGG
>JAAETH010000228.1 GCA_024228575.1 Actinomycetes bacterium | reverse complement strand
GCGTCATCGCAATCGACAAGCTCGAAGATGTCTTCACGGGCAAGATCAAGCCCATCGAGGCGGTCGTTGGCGAACCGCAGATAGGCCTGGGGCCGTTGCACACCACCTACGATGGCCGGGGCAACGCCTACACCTCGCTGTTCATCGACAGCCAGATCGTGAAGTGGAACCTCGACAAAGCGATTGCCGGCGAGAACGCGGTCGTCGACCGTCTCGACGTCCACTATCAGGTGGGCCACACCATGGCCTCGATGGCCGAGACCAAGGAGGCCGACGGCAACTACCTGGTGTCGCTCAACAAGATCTCCAAGGATCGATTCTTGAACGTCGGTCCGCTCAAGCCGGAAAACGATCAGCTGGTCGACATTTCGGACTCGAAGATGGTGCTGCTCAAGGACGAGCCCGCCTACATCGAGCCCCACGACTGCATCATCGTGCGGCGCGACATCATCGAGCCCATCGTCAAGCACCGGCCGCGGTTCGAAGAGCATCCGCTGGCGGTGACCGAAAGCTCG
>JAAETH010000227.1 GCA_024228575.1 Actinomycetes bacterium | reverse complement strand
CTGGTTGGCGATCACTTCGTAGCGTTCCCGGTTGTTGCCGTCGTCGTCGGTCCAGGTGTTGTGGTTGAGGCGGCCGGCGACTGCGACGAGTCGGCCCTTGGAGAGCCACTTGGCGTCGTTCTCTCCTCGGGTTCCGAAGCTGACGATGGTGATGAAGTCGGCGCCGTCGGTGCCGATGCGGTCGACTGCGAGTCGGTAGCGGCAGATCGGGTTGCCTTTGGGGGCGGTGAGTTCGGGGTCTGCGGTGAGGCGGCCGATGAGGGTGAGCTGGTTCATGTCGTTGTTTCCTTCGCTGTTTGGTGGTGCCCTTGGTGGGCTTGTTGGGACGGCGAAGGCCACAGGGGAAAGCGGGCGGTCCAGGGCGACCGGAGGTCGAGCGAGGAGATTCTGGTGGACCTCGGAGCCGAGCGGAGACGTGTCGGAGTGTCCCCGAAGGGGCGGAGAGAATGCTGGAGCCCGAATACCGCACCGGTCCTTGACCGCCCGCGGCCATGGGGCAGCGTGTCGGACCCGCAAAGCACACCGGGGGCGGCCAGCACTGTGCGAGGGTGACTCGACATGGGCCAGCGGCAGGTCAGTGGCTGTCGGCGTGGTGCCCGGACTGCTCGTCGGCGTTGGCTGCACGAGTGCTGTTCACGTGGTGTCGGCTATCGGTATGACTGCGCCGTCGTTTCGCTGAAGGCGGCGCGGGCTCGAGGTGGCGCCAAGGGACGGGATCGAATGGGTGACGCGTGCTGGCGCAGGTAACTGGCCACTCCTGGGTGACCTCGACGGCTCGGGTGAGTGTTACGCGATCGGCGAACGTCGGCTACCGGGTGGATCAGACCTGGTGCCAGTCGGTCCAGACGTTGAGGGGGTGATAGCCGAGAATGATGGCGGCGCGGTCGGCTTGGGCGTCGGTGAGTCCGTTGCGACGCCAGCGGGAGATGGTGCGAGTTGCGACACCGAGCCGGGCGGCGAGGACTGTGATCGGGGGATGGCCGGCTGCGACCAGCAGGGGAGCGAGGGGCCAGCGGACTCGGGTCAGTGTTTGGCGGCTCATGCTGCCACCTGCTCGGGTTGGAGCGAGTCGAGGTAATCGACGGCGGCTTGTGCCTTGGCGGCGACGGCGAAGAGCGCTTTCGGGTCGGCGTTGAGAATCTTCAGCCAGTGGGTGTTATGTGGAACTCCACATAACACCCATTATGTGGAGCCGTTGGTTATGTGGCGCGGGCTTTGCTAGCCCGTGACGGTGGCGGAGTTCGGTGTTGTCGAGTTCGCATAATCAGAGGCCTTCGAGGAAAGCGAGAAGGTCATCGGAGGGCCGGTAGCGGCCAGGTTCGACATCGGGCGGTGTGATTCGAGCCATGGCGTCTTGTTTGATGTTCTGATCGGCTTGCAGGTACACCTGGGTAGTCGTGACATTGGCGTGGCCCAAGATGAGGGCGATCACAGCAGTATCGATCCCAGCTCGGAGGAGCTGCATTGCGCATGTGTGACGCAGAACGTGGGGAGTCACGTTTTTGTCGCGAAGTGTCGGACAGGTATCCGAAGCCGTCGCAGTGTGACGGGTGACCAGTCTGCGGATCGCGTCGCGGCCTAGATGATTAGTTCCAAGGGTTAGTGGTCGTAGGCGATGAGTGATCGGGCGGGTCCGTGACGTTGGGTGGTTTCGTTGTGCCAGATGGCTGCGGTGAGTGCGAGGATGCGTTGTTGGACTCGGACGGCGACACCGGGTCGGGTGCGTGCGCCGTGGCGTTCGAGGCCGAGTTGGTCTTTGAGGGTGTCGAAGATCGACTCGATGGTCTGGCGCCACGCGTGTAGGGCTTGTTGACCTGGACGCGGTTTCTCACTACGGGTGGCTGGGCGGATGAGAGTCATCCCACCAGTGTTGATGTCAGTTTCGAACTCAGCGGAGCGGTAACCCTTGTCTGCGATCAGGACCCGCCCGGCGGTATCGAGGTCGGCGTGGTGCAGCATCTCGAGACAGGTTTCGCGTTCGTCGGCTTTGGCGCCGGTGAGCGCGAAGGCGATGGGTAGTCCTGAGGGTGTGGCGATCATGTGGAGACGCAGACCCCAGAAATAGCGCGAATGGCTGGCGCAGTAGCCGTATTGGGCCCAGCCGGCCAGATCGGAACGTTTGGCCGTTTCGCGGGATCGGCCGCACTCGACGGGTGTGGAATCCACGAGCCACAAGTTGTCGCTGTAGCTGGGGCATTGGCGGGCCAAGAACCCGTTGACGTGGGTGAGCAGCTCACCGGATCGGCGTAGGCGTTTGTTGTAGCCGCATCGTTTGGGGATGTAGGGGAACCAGGGGCGTAGGTGGGTGCGTGCGTAGCGAATGAATCGCGCTTCGCAGTTGTAGCCGAGCAGGGCTTGGATCACCGCGAGGGTGACAAGTTCGGCGTCGCAGAGTTTGGGTGTGATCCCGATTTCGGGGCGTTCGGGCACCCAGTGGGGGTGTGCTTTGAGGGCGTCATCGATCGTCACGTACAGTCTGGTGGCGAGAGCGTCCAGGTCAGGGTTCATGCGCTTGGTCCAAGATCGAGGGTTTGTGTAGACCCCCTGATCATGGACGCTCTCGCGCTCTAAGTGGTGGACACGCGCGAACCGCGCGAACCCATCAACCCTGGAACCAATCGTCTAGAGCAGGTTTGTGCCGATCGCGTGGATGGCCAGACCGGCGAGGCCGCCGACGAGTGTGCCGTTGATCCGGATGAACTGGAGGTCGCGTCCGATCTGTTGCTCGATGCGGTCCGATGTTTCTTCGCCGTCCCACCGTTCTACCGTCGAGGAGATGAGACCTGCTACCTCGGGGCGGAGCTGATCGCTGACGTGCACGGCCGCCCTGACCAGCCAGTCGTCGACCGACTTCCTCAGGTTCTCGTCGCTTCGTATGCGACCGCCGAACTCGACGATTGCCTGTTCGACCCTGACCCGGGCCGCCGAGTTGGGGTCGTTCATCTCCGTGACGATGAACTGTTTCAACTCCTGACCGATGGTTGCCGACACCTGGCGCACGTCGGGGTGGTCGAGGATGTTCGCGACTGCGGTTGCTACCTTGCGACGCATCACCTCGTCGGTGCGGAGACGTTCCACGAGGGAAGCGAGTTGGCGGTCGAGGGCGTCGCGGGCCGGATGGCCCTGGTCGTAGCGGATTGCCGACACAACGTTGTAGGCAGCTTCGTGGAGACGGCGGAAGACGGCGTCGTCGACGGCGCCCGGTACCCACCAGGGGCTCTCGTCTCCGAGCATCAGGCGGAGGGTGGCCTGGTTGTGGATCAGGTACTCGATAGTGACCCTGCTGAGCGCGTCGACGAGCACCTCGTGGTGCCGGCCGTTCGTGACGGCCTCGATTGCTGTTGCGATGCCGTTGGCGGCATCGAGGCGGCTCAATCGATCGACGACCACCTCGTCGATTGCCGCCTGAACCTGCCTGTCGTCGAGAACCTCGGCCACCCCGCTGAGCGAGGTCCCGATCTGGCCGGCCACAGATCGGGCCGAGTCGGGATTTGCGAGCCATGATCCGAGCCTCTCGGCCGGTGCAGCGGCCTCGACCCTCGGAGCGACGACCTCGGCCGACAGGAAGTTTGTCTGAACGAAGTCGCCGAGGCTGTCGCCGATCGCATCCTTGCGCTTGGGGATGATGGCGGTGTGGGGAATCGGTATCCGAAGCGGGTGCCTGAACAGGGCGGTGACGGCGAACCAGTCGGCCAGCCCGCCGACCATGGCGGCCTCGGCTGCCGCTCGAACATATCCCCAGGCTCCGCCTTCGGCTTCGAGGGTGCGTGCAATCACGTACACCACAACGGCCAAGACCAACAGGCCTGTCGCCCGCCTCTTCATCGCCCGAACGTCGTTCATCGGCCATTCCTTCGATCACCGGGCCTCAAGCATGGCGTGGTGGCGGTACGAAGCGGTCGGGAGATCTGGCTCGGCGCCGACCGTGCCCTTGGCAGAGCGGGCCGGGCAAGGTCGAACAATAGCGGGTGTGATGCCCTCACAGCACCGTCGCGTGGCGCCGATGGGTGTCCATGGCCCGCCGTCGCCGCTACCTGTTTGCCTGCACCGTCTGTGATGCAGCTCTGGTATGGCCCTCCGAGGAACTCGTAAAGGATGACCCTCACTCGAGTTGCATGTACACGGTTGATGACGGCTTCCACATACATTCTGTGGACTCGCTCGGGCGCCCCACGGTCATCTTGCATCCCGACCGCATGTGGCGGCTGACGGTCGATCCTTCGGGCAGGGCCAGATGCCCGGATGGGCACCCGGTCGGTGCCGCGACGACTGGGCAGAACCCACCTCCGTGGTTTATCGCCCTTTGGACCGACAAGGTCACGCCCCGCGAAATGCGCGGCCCGGTCTAGCCCGCGGTTCGAACCTCCCAAGTGTTGTTCCTGGTTCGGCGAAGGTCACGGGTCAGGATCTGTGAGGCGCTTCGTGGAGGGTGAAGCAATCCGGGCTCGAAGGGCTCTAGTCGAGTGAGAGCGCCCACATACATGCCGCGATCAGGACGGCCGCGGCAAACGCGATGGCGATCAGTGTCGCGAACTGGTCATAATATCTGAAGACGGATCTGCGTCGTGGCCTGCCGAGCACTCTCACAGTCTGGCCCAAGAATCACACTGTTGTGCGTCGAGGACCGCCGCGCACGAAACCCGGATGCAAATGCTTGCCCCAAGCACTCAATCGTCAGGGCTTCGGGCCGATGGAGTTACTACAACGACAGCGCCCGATCTCGACCCGCCAGGTGTCTCTGCGAGTCTCGATCACCCGGATTGACGAATCCCTCCTCGTCGATAATCCGGATGGGGGCTGGCGTAGGCATCGACCCCCGTTCCCCCCCGGCGGGGGTCGATGCGCGTCTCGACTCGGCCTCAGACCGAGCGGACCAGAGCGGCTGCGGCACGAGCGTGCATGGCCACGTTGATCCGCATACGTTCGAGATGTTGATCGATCATTGCGCCACCCTGAGGAACCGGATTTGCCTCTATGAAGTCGGTTGCACGATCGGCGAGTTCGGGGTCGCTCAGGTGTGCGATTCCCGCGAGCATCCGCGGGATCGAATTGTCGGGGAAACGCTCGGTCAGTTCATCCCATCTCGCACTGATGAAATCCCACACGAGCGTTGCATGGCGGGGGTGCGCCAGACATCTACCGAGCAGGAACGGTGCGTTCTGAGATCTCACCTCCGAGGCACACATGTGCATCGTCGCCTTCATGTGGTCTGGCTCGGGGAAGCGCGCCAGGCTCATGAGGTATCGCAGTTCGGTCTGTGGTGTCGTGGCTGCGCGGAAACGTTCCACAAAGGTGGCGAAGTCGTCGTCGTCGGCTCTGGAGGCAACCACCTCGATTGCCGCAGAGACCAGCTCTGGATCGTGGCCGCTGTTGGCAGACGACACGTCGGCGTCGACGATCTGTCGTGCGAGAGCGATGGAGCGCCGGTCTCCACCGATGGATCCGGCGAGTCGGAGAAGGACACCGCGCAGCTGGCTGGTGGCCGGGTCTTCTCCTGGAGCAGGTTCGGTGCCGAGAACATCGAGGGCTGGGGTCAGGATCCTCCCGCTGCGGTGTGTGAAGCGGTCCATCGCCGGTTCGTCATCGATCGAGTGAAGCAGACGGTCGCAGAGCTCGAGGCCGGCCGCTAGCGATCGCCAGACACTGAGGTCGGTCTCGTGCGCAAATTCCTCGGCGAGCGCGACGATGGCGATCGCTTCTGAGTGTCCGGCCCTCACCGAAGCGACAAGATCATCGACCAGGGCGACCCGTTCGGCCACCGTCATGATCTCCTGGGCCTCGCGTACCAACTCCGCGGCGAGTTCAGCCTCGTATCGGACCCGGTAGAAGCCGTTCGCCCCGCAGTTCGCGATGACCCACCGCGGGCGCCCACCAAGATCGATCGAGTCGCTGCGGTCGGTCAAGAGCACCGACTTGGTGATGACGTCACCGTTGACCTCGGCGCGCAAACAGAGTGGCACGGACCAGGTCGCGTCGTTCGAGCCGGCAAACCTGAAGATCGACTGCTCGAGTTTGACCCCCGTGTCGGTGGCGGCCACGTCGATGACCGGGTATCCGCCCTGCAAGATCCACGAGTCCATCGTCGAGCGGACAGGAGCGCCCGTCGACTCCTCGAGCGCGTCCCACAGGTCGGTCGTCTGGGTGTTGCCCAGACTGAACTTGCTCAGGTAGTGGCGCACACCGTCGCGGAACGCGTCCTCGCCAAGGTGTTGCTCGAGCATTCGCACCACGGCCGCGCCCTTCTCGTAGGTGAGGACGTCAAACATCGCTTCGGCGTCGGAGGGTGAGTGCACAGGGAACTCGATCGGTCTGGTCGCTGCCAGCGAGTCGACCGTGAATGCGTTCGAGCGTTCACAGGCAAACTGATCCCAGCGGTTCCACTCGGGGTTGAACGCAGCGACGGTCGCCATCTCCATGAAGGTCGCGAACGCCTCCTTCAACCAGATGCCCTCCCACCATGACATCGTGACCAGGTTTCCGAACCACATGTGGGCGATCTCGTGGGCGACGACGTCGGCCACGCGGGTCAGTTCGGCGGTCGTCGAGTCGGCTGGGTTGGTAAGCAACAGGTTTTCGCGAAATGTCAGGCAGCCGTGATTCTCCATGGCACCGAAGGCGAAATCCGGCACCGCTACCAGGTCGAGCTTGTCGACGGGAATCGGAATCGCGAAGTAGTCCTCGAGCCATTCGACCGAAAAACGGGCTGCTTCGATTGCGAAGTCGGTCAGTGCGCCCTTCCCAGGAACGTGCACAACCCTGATCGGGATACCCCTGACGATGACGGGTTCGGTCATTTCGAGTTCGCCGACCACAAACGCGACCACGTATGTGGGTATCGGCATGGTGTCTACGAATCGGAGGCGACGGCGGCCGTCCTCGAGCAGCTCCTCGCTGCTCTGGGGCCCACACGAGATGGCTGACAGGCCGTCTGTGACGATCAGGCTGATGCCGAAAACTGCCTTCAGGTCCGGGTCGTCGAAACACGGAAAGGCGAGCCGTGCGCTGGTGGATTCGAACTGGGTCGTAGCGAGGGTCCTCGTCACGCCGGCCGTGTCCGTGTAGCTCGATCTGTAGAAGCCGCGGAGCTTGTCGTTGAGAATTCCCGCAAACCGCATCGATATCTCGGCCGAACCACCCTCGATGGGAGAAGCCAGCTCGATGGTGATCAGCTCGGCACTCTCGTCTCGGTCGATCGATGTGACGGAGACGGGCTGGCTGTTGTGGCTCACTTCGACATCGACAACGTCGATGTCGACGGCGTTGAGTGAGATGCTGCTGGTCGTCTCGGCAACATCCACCCGGATGGTGATCGACCCAGCGAAGCGCGAGTTTGTGATATCTGGCTCGATCTCGATGTCGTACCGCGTCGGAAGGACGTTGCGCGGCAGACGGTGGCTTGTATGTCCGGACACGAGGCATGAGGATACGTGTTCAGTCCGCAGTGAATGGCGACTTGTTCGTACCCTTTGGGTGCTCTGGTTGTGGCGCTTGCTTCCTCATGTCGAAGGTCCGTTGACCGATTGGTGACTGCGGCTATCTTCAACAGTCCGCTCTTCGCGAAAGGTCGGCATGACCAACCTCGATATTGACGTCATCGGAATCGGGAACGCCCTCGTCGACGTGCTGACGCACGAGGAGGACGAGTTCGTTGAGGAACAGGGACTGATCAAGGGGTCGATGACCCTGATCGATGCTGCTCGAGCCGAGGACCTGTACTCGAAGATGGGACCGGCGACCGAGGTGTCCGGTGGATCCGCAGCGAACACGATCGTCGGTGTCACAGCCATGGGTGGCAATGGTGCCTACATCGGCAAGGTGCGCGACGATCAACTGGGCGCCATCTTTGCTCACGACATGCGCTCCATGGGCCTCACGTTCGACGTGGAGCCGGCGAGCAGTGGCGATCCGACCGGCCGGTGCATGATCCTCGTCACTCCCGATGGCCAGCGGACGATGAGCACCTATCTCGGCGCCTCGGTGAGCCTGGCACCAGACGACATCGACCCCAGCCTCATCAGGCGCGGCAAGATCTTGTTCCTCGAGGGTTATCTGTGGGATCCACCCCACGCCAAGGCGGCGATGCGCGCCGCCAGCGAACTGGCAGTCGACAATGGCCAGAAGGTTGCTCTGACACTCTCCGATTCGTTCTGCGTGGAACGACACCGCGACTCGTTTCTCCACCTCGTCGACAATTCGGTCGACGTCTTGTTCGCGAACGAGGCAGAGGCATTGTCCCTGTTCGAGGTCGACAATCTCGAAGCGGTCTACGACCGGGCTGCCCAGAGCGTCGAGATCGCTGTCATCACCAGGTCTGAGAAGGGTTCCGTCGTGGTGGCCGGCGGCGAACGTGTGGTGGTCGCCGCTGAACCCGTCGCCAAGGTGGTCGACACCACCGGCGCCGGCGACCTCTATGCCTCAGGATTCCTGATCGGCCTCGCTCGCGGAGCCGACATGGCCACCTGCGCCAGGCTCGGTTCCATCGCAGCGGCAGAGATCATCAGCCACATGGGGCCCAGGCCCGAGGCAGATCTGCTGGAACTCGTGGGCGATCTGTTGCCGCCGGCGTAGGAGCGTGGCCCGGCATCGGTCCGAACTCCTCGCGCGGACGATCGGTTCCGAGTAGCTGTCGCGACCAGACCTGTCGCTCGCGCCATCTAGAGCAACTCGGTGATCCTCTGTTGGAGGGCGGCGAGTCTTGTGTGGACCTCATCGGTCTCTTCGGGAGACCCGGAAGTCTGCAGGTAGGCCTTGAGCTTGGGTTCGGTACCGCTCGGACGCAGCAGAACCCTGTCTGCGTGGTGGCCGATCCTCCATTCCAGGAGGTTGGTCGCCGGCGTCGACTGCAGATGATCGATGGTTTCGACGATCTCCAGATCGCTCGGTGGATCGGCCCTGAGTTCGTCGAGTCGAGCGACCATTTGGCCGGGTTCGTCTTCGTAGCGCCTCGTCACCTGGCCAGAGGCCGCTACACCAAATCGTTCGATCATCGAGTCGAGATGATCTATGAGAGTTCTGCCGTCAGCTGCCAGTTCGTGGACCAGGCATGCGATCTCGAGCGCCGCCGTCACCCCATCCTTGTCGCGCACCAGCCTGCTGCAGGCGAAACCGAGCGCCTCCTCGTATCCGAATACGAAGGTGAGCTCGGGTTCGTCGATCGCTGACCTGATGATCCACTTGAACCCGGTGAGAGTCCGTCTGACCTGTGCGTTGTGTGCCGTGGCGATCGTTTCTATCCACGGTGATGACACAATCGAGCTGGCGACCACCGGGTTCGGGCCGCGGTTTCGGGACAGGAGCCGATCGGCGAGGATGCACCCGATCTCGTCTCCGGTCAGCTTGCGCCATCCGGCCTCGGTGCGCACGGCGACGCCGAGCCGATCGGCGTCTGGATCGTTCGCCAGGATCACGTCGGCGCCGGCCGCGTCGGCGGTCCTGAACGATTCGTCGAGGGCACCCTTCTCCTCGGGGTTGGGAAGCTCGACCGTCGAGAAGTCGGGGTCGGGGTCAATCTGGCTGGTCACCTCCACTGGACGAACCAGCCCAACCGCGTCGAATGCGGCGCGAATCGCCGGAGCACCGACACCGTGGAGGGCGGTGTAGACGATCGTTGTCGGCGATGAAGGCGCCGTTGCGGGCGCGAGGTCGGGCAGGACGGTGGTCAGGTACTGCGAGATCGCCTCGTCGGGGCTCATTCGTTCGATGGTCTCGGCCGACGCGAGTTCAGAATCGTCGAGTGGGAGCCGACCCATCCTGGCCTCGATCGACGAATCGATCGGTGGCACGATCTGGGCCCCGTCGTTCCAGTACACCTTGTAGCCGTTGTCGCCCGGTGGGTTGTGGCTGGCTGTTACGACGATCGCGGCCACAGCGGATCGATTCAAGGCGAGGTGGGCGACGACGGGTGTCGGCGTCGGGCCGTCGATCAGTAGTGGCTGGAAACCGAGGGCCGCGAACACCCTCGCCGAGTCGAGAGCGAAGTCACTCGAGCCGTAGCGGGCATCGTGGCCGATGACCACCTCGCCCACCAGCGCATCGTCTGTGAGCTGGCCAGCGATGGCACTGGCAGCGATGCGCACGATGACGCGGTTCATGGATGCAGGACCGAGACCCAGTGGGCCCCTCAGCCCGGCGGTTCCGAACTCGAGGCGTCGCTCGAAGAGAGCGGCGGCCTCGGCGGGTCGTGTGGCGGCCAGGTCGCTCAGTGCCTGACCGGCAGCAGGGTCGGGATCTGCGGCTGCCCAGCCGTGGATCGACCGAGCAAGCTCGGGTTCGAGAACTGGGTTGTCGGAGTTTGAGTTCTTCATCGCTGCTTCTGCTCTATCTGCTCAACGATCGATGGCGGTTTCTCAGCACCTAGGATGCCCGAGGTTCGCCTCCACGATCTCTCATGCTGTTCCCCACTCTCGAATTTACTCTCTTCTTTCTCATCGTCTTCGTCGCCAATTGGCTGCTTCGTCCTCAGGACGTTCCCTGGCGAGTTGCCATGTTGGGGGCGAGCCTCTTCTTCTACGGCTGGTGGAACTGGAAGTTTGTCCTGTTGCTCGGTGGATCGATTCTGGTCAACTGGTACTTCGGCGACCATGTTGCGCGGGCTCACACAGCGGGATCGACGGCTCGGGCCGGTCTTGTCGTCAAGGCCGCGGTGGGCGCCAACCTGCTCCTCCTCGGGGTCTTCAAGTACTACGGGTTCTTCACCGAGCAGTTCCGAAGCTCCTTCGGGGTGGTGGGCGAGCTGGTTCCCCTCGTCGAGATCACACTTCCCGTCGGCATCTCGTTCTTCACCTTCCAGGCAATGAGCTACGTCATCGACATCCACCGACGCCATATCGAGCCGATGTCGCTGCTCGATGTCGGGGTGTACCTGTCGTTCTTCCCGCAGCTGGTTGCGGGTCCGATCGTCAGAGCCTCCGAGTTTGCTCCTCAGCTGCGCACCCATCCCGACCCGAGAGCGGTGCCGACCGCTGAAGCCTTCAGGCTGATCTTCGCGGGGCTGTTCAAGAAGGTTGTCATCTCGACCTATCTCGCATCGGAGATCGTCGATGAGGTCTTCAACGTGCCCGACACGCACAGTGGGCCAGAACTTCTCTTTGCTGTCTACGCCTACGCAATCCAGATCTATGCCGACTTCAGCGGATACACCGACATCGCCATCGGTGTGGCTTTGTTGATGGGTTTCCGGTTTCCCCAGAACTTCGACGCTCCATACCGTTCCCTCTCGATCCAGGAGTTCTGGCGTCGCTGGCACATGACCTTGTCGAACTGGTTGCGCGACTACCTGTACATCCCCCTTGGAGGAAATCGTCGCGGGACGTTGTTCACGTACCGCAACCTGATCCTGACGATGCTGCTCGGTGGTTTGTGGCACGGAGCAGCCTGGAACTTCGTCATCTGGGGTGCCATCCATGGCGGTGTGCTGGCGGTCGAGAGGATTGTTTCCGGGGCGTGGAGGCGACGGGTTCCCGACCCGATCCTTCCCACGGCCGTGTCGGGGGTTCTGCGTTGGTTGTACACGTTCCACGTCGTGTGTTTCGCTTGGATCTTTTTCCGGGCCGAGACGTTCGATCTGGCGACTTCGATGATCGGTGGCATCGCCGATTGGTCGGGTTCCAGCCCGCTTGTGACAGGCCTACTCGTGTTCACCATCGGTGCCATGCTCGCCAGCCAGTTCGTGCCGACCGGGTTCATCGGCAAACTTCAGGTCGAGTTCGGCGCCTGGAGCTGGGTGGCTCAGGGTGCTGCACTCGGTGTTGGGATCGTTCTGGTCGACGTTCTCGGTCCCGAGGGTGTGGCCCCGTTCATCTACTTCCAGTTCTGATTTCCGGGCTTCGTGCCCTGCTGATCTGGCCAACCGTCAAGTAGCGTCAAGTCGACTATGGCCGAGGAACGGCAGCCGCCCCAAGCCAGCACAACCAATGGTGGCCATCGAGCAGGTCCCCTGTACGAGAGCGGACTACACCGCGTCCCGGCATCACCGGACCCCCGAGAGACGCCGCCGGAGCGACCGAAGCGGGCGAAGCGGCCGCGTAGCACCCGGTCCGACGGCACGATGCCTGCCGGCAAGGCTCTGGGGGCGGGTCTCGTCGCCCTGCTCGTGGCCATGCTTCTCAACGCCGACCAGCTCGAAAACGACGCGCGACGCAAGCCGTTCGGGAATGGCCGAGATGTCTCGCTGGCCATCTGGGAGCCGGTCAACGATTTCGCGGGTGCGCTCGGGCTCACCGCGCCGCGCCGTGTTGTGGACGAGGCTCTCGGTCGCGACGTCAGCGAAGGCACCGAGGTCGTGGCTGCGTCGTCCCTCGACACCTCGTTCACGACAGCACCCGGTTCGAGTCCATCGACGACAGTCGACGTCGACGGCGACACCAGCGCGGCGATCAGCGATCAGGGTTCGGCCGAGGTACCCACCTCGAGCACGGCGCCGACGACAACGACCACCGAAACCCCCCGCTCAGCCACCGTGGCCGACCCGTTGCACCTATGGGTAGGCGGTGATTCGATGTCGCAGGTGTTCGGAGAGTCGCTCGTGCGAATGGCGGCGGCGACCGAAGTCATAGAAGCCGACCTCGACTACCGAATCTCGACGGGTCTCACCCGACCCGATTACTTCAACTGGACGTCCCATTTCGCCGACGTGATCTCCAGTGGAGATCCCGAAGTGATGGTCGTGATATTCGGAGCAAACGACGCCCAGGGCATGGAATTGACAACGGGGGTCTTCCAGCCCTTCGACGATGAATGGGTCGCCGAGTACACGGCGCGCGTCCGGTTCACCATGGATCAGCTGTCTGCAGACTCCAGCCGCCTCGTCATCTGGGTGGGTCAGCCCATCATGCGTTCGGCCGGCTTCGACGCGAAGATGCTTCGGCTCGATGAGATCTACGAGGCAGAGGCCGCCGGTCGTGAACGTGTCGTCTACCTGGACACACGGCCACTGTTTGCGAATTCGGCTGGCGACTACGAGGCCTATCTGACCGCCCTCGACGGCCAGGTGCGAAACATGCGCCAACAGGACGGGACACACCTGTCGAGAGTCGGAGGCGACCTGTTGGCCGATGCCGTACTCGATCTGATTGGTCAATACGTCGATGTTCAGACGGTTCGTCCCGAAGCCGTGGTCGAGGCCTCGTGATGACGCGCAAGGTCTACCACCGAACCGACGACCGATGGCGGGGCAAACCCCGCGACGCCGGAGGGCATTTCTTGTCTTCGGAGCGTCGAGCCCGGGTTCGCCTGATCATCGTCGTGTTGACCGTCGGTCTGCTGATTCTTCTCGTTACGGCTGTGTTGTCTCGCCAACCCGACGTCGACCCGAACCGCATCGAGTACATCGATGTCGATTCCGAGTCGGCTCCCGCCGATGAGGTGGTGAGGATTCCCTTTGCGTTCGCAGTGGTGACCAAGTCGACGCTGCTGCAGAACCGCGGACCGATCCCACCGATCAACACAACGCAGGTCGAGCCCGAGACGGGCGCCGGCTCGGTTGGAGCTGCTCGCGGTGCCGACGGCCACGGTGTTTCCTCAGGAGCTGCCGAAACACAGGACATCCGCGTACCGCTGAGCGCTGTCTCGGTGCCCGAGCCCATCGCGCCCGAACCCGCCATCGATCCTGCCGATCCGGTGGCCATCGCTCAGGCGATCGCAGCCTTGCCGCAGCCGAAGGGCCCGATCGTGCGCGACGCCTCGCCCGACGACCCTCTCAGGGTGTATGTGGGCGGCGATTCGTTGTCCGATGCTCCCCGGTGGGGTTTGGTCAATTCCGATACCAACATCGTCGTGACCGGCGATACACATGTCTCGACGGGTGTGGTTGCCGAGTGGTACTTCGACTGGGTGGGACAGGTCGAGCAGGTTGTGGCCCCCGCGGGCTACGACGTCGTTGTTTTGACGATGGGAGCGAACGACGCCCAGCGTTTCCAGTTCGGTTTCGAGATCGGTTCGGCCGAGTGGAACGCCGAGTACGAGCTGCGGGTCGAGACCATGTTCACGTCGCTGGAGGGAGGCCCGCTCGTCGTCTGGGTGGGAATGCCGCCGGTAGCCCCCGTGAACATCGGGCCTGCGGTTGAGGCGGCCAATGCCATCACGTCAGCGACGACCGAGCGGTTCGATCATGTCGAGTACGTCGACGCCTTCACCCTGTTCAGTGGACCCGACGGGGGGTTTGCCGAGCGGATGGCCGGGCCGGATGGTGTGTTGAAGCTGGTGAGGGCAGGCGACGGGGTGCACTACTCCTCAACTGCCGGAGATTGGCTTGCCGATGCGATTCTCGACAAGATCTCGTCGAGGATGGCCGCCGGCGACACCCTGGGCTGAGGTCGCATCCGACTGTGTTCGGAATGGTCAGTCAGCGCGCGGCTGATACTCGACATCGAGATCGCCGAGCTTGACGAGCAGGGAGGCAATCCAGACCCCGAGGCCACCCAGATGTTCGTCGATCTCCGACCCGTCGGCGAGTGCGCTCTCGGGTAGTTCATAGTCCCCGACGAACGTGGTCTCGATGGCCCACCCCTGCTCGACGATGTCGAGGTCGTGGGCGAGTTCGAGCGTGGTTGTGTCTCGCCTCAGCGGGTCGGAGCCGATGTCGGACGAGCGGTCTGGGAACGATGCCAGCAGGGATGCTGGGTCGGGACGAGATGTGAGGTGCTGTACCCGGAATGCAAGTTCGATGCTGATCCGTGGTGGTTCGTCGACGTCGTCGCCGATGTACCACGAGCGATATGCGGTCTGGGCCCAGGTCGGCCAGACCATGGTGATGTCGACCTGGACTCTGGGTTCCTCACCCTCACCAGGTAGGCAGTAGGTGGTTTCCCATGTCGTGTCCCCCAGCAGGACATCGACGTTGAATCGTTCCTCAAATGCCTGACGCTCGAGTAGTGCCTGTTCGAATGCGTCGCGGATAGCCCCGATGGCATCGGTGAAGACGTGGTCGAGCACGTCACAGCACCTCTGGCTGCGCCCGGTCGTCCATGAATGCGAATGGAACTCCAAGACCGAGTTCGGCATGCATGGTGGCGATGCGTCGACCTGGCTGCACGGCCGGTCTGGGGTGTTTGACCAAACCCTTGGTTGCCTTCATCGCCACCTCGATGTCCTCGACGTTTGCGACCAATCCCCAGAACGAAGAGGGTTCGGTCTCGTTCCTAGGTTCTGTCTCGGGTCCTATGGCTGGACCGACGACCTCGAGGACAACTTCGCCGAGTCGGTAGAACGATTGGAGGATCGGGTGTGTTTCGGTTCCGGCAGTGCGCTCGCGGCGCAGGTCGAAACCGCGACGTGCAAAGACCTCTTGTGTCCTGATGACATCGGGTGTCCTCACGACCACATGATCGAACGAGATTGCACCGTTTGGGTGAGACCCCCGTTCGGCCGAACCGATGGCGTCGACCAAGGGCAGACCATCGATGGGTTGATCGCCGCCGCTCACGTCGGTCAGCGACCATGCGGTGATGGCAGGTGGCCCCTCGGGATCGTCGAAGACGAGGGTGGTCGATCCGAGACTCAACCGAGGAGGTGCATCGACAGTGCCCGGCTGTACCAAAAAGCCGAGGCTGCGCCACGGTCCGTCCGGACCCGAGACGCGAAATTCGTGGAGTCTGGGACGCGGGGGGCTGGCCGCCGCGTCGACCATTGCGTCAGCCGCGGCCGGCGTTGGGGCGCTTGCCGTGGTTGGCTTTCGACCGGCGAGCGCGCAGTTTGCGCTTCTTTGTCTTCTTGCTCATAGAGATCGAAAGGGTAGTCCGCGCGAACGCGGATCAAAACCTCGGTGTTGGAGCCCGATGGCACGGTGGCGGTTGCCGCGGACGGTCCGCGTGGCCGGGGAGTGCATTGACAGTAGCCTCGACGGCTCATGGAACGATTCGGATTCGTCGGTCTGCCCAATGCGGGCAAGTCCTCGCTCTTCAACGCCCTGGCCGGGGGAGGGGCTCTGGCCGCCCCGTACGCGTTTGCCACCACCGACCCAAACGTCGGTGTCGCCAGGGTGCCCGACACTCGTCTCGAGCGCCTGGCGGAGATGTCGAAGTCCCGCAACGTCGTTCACGCCACCACCCAGTTCGTCGATATCGGGGGCCTGGTCGAGGGGGCCTCGCAGGGCGAGGGTCTGGGCAACAAGTTCTTGGCCGGTATCCGCGAAGTCGATGCGGTTGTTTTTGTGCTGCGCGCCTTTCCCGATCCCGACGTCCCCGGCCCCTCCGACCCGCTCGAGCATCTGCGCGTTGTCGAGATCGAGCTGACCCTGGCCGATCTCGAAGCGGTCGAATCACGTATCGGTAGGCGACGCAAGGCGCTGAAGGCAGAACCTCGGAATGGTGAGTTGATGATCGAGGTGAAGGCCCTCGACGCTGCTCTCGAGGCCCTGTCGGAAGGTATTCCACTGTTTCGATCGAGCATCGATGCCGAATTGCGCGAGGGGCTTCGCACCCATTTCCTCCTCACCAACAAGCCGGTGATGGCCGTCGTCAACATCGGCGAGGATCAGCTGGGCGAAGCAGAATCGATCGCTGACCGGGTGAGGGCCGAGTTGCCGGGGGCCTCAGATGTCTTGTCGATGAGCGTCCAACTCGAAGCCGAAGCCGCCCAGCTCGAAGCCGACGAGCGCACCGAGCTGCTCGAAGGTCTCGGCCTCGGCGAAGGGGCCCTGCCCCGTTTTGTGCGCGGTGCCTATCACACGCTGGGTTTGCGGACCTACCTCACGACGGGTGAAAAGGAGTCTCGGGCCTGGACCTTCAGGGCCGGTTCGACAGCGCCTCAGTGTGCAGGTCGTATCCACACCGACTTTGAGCGCGGGTTCATCAGGGCCGAGGTCATCCGTTGGGACGAACTTCTCGACATCGGGTCGTGGAGCAAGGCCCGGGAGGCTGGCAAGATGCGTCTGGAAGGCAAGGACTACCTCGTCGAAGACGGAGACGTGATCGAGTTCAGATTCAACGTCTGACCGTCGGCAACACGGCCGCTGGAATTGGGGCAGCGATGGCATGGCTGGTACATGAGGACAAGGTGTTGGCGAGTCTCGATGTTGCCAACACGCGATCCGAGCGTCGCCGTGGTCTGTTGGGACAGGACTCTTTCGACGGGGCGCTACTCATCAGGCCTGCTCGGTCTGTTCACACCTTCGGAATGCGTTTCGCTCTAGATGTTGCCATCGTCGACGAGGAAGGAACAGTTGTCGCGTTGTTCGCGATGAAGCAGCGGCGGGTGTCTCGTCCGCGCCGCCGTGGCGTGGCCATCGTCGAGGCCTCGGCGGGTTCGTTCGAGCGGTGGGGACTTCGCGTCGGCGACACCCTCGTGTTCAGAGAGTGAGCCGCACGGAGGAGGCCCGGTGGGCCGACCAGAAGGCGGG
>JAAETH010000226.1 GCA_024228575.1 Actinomycetes bacterium | reverse complement strand
GGCGGGCCACTGAATCGGCACCAGATCAGCCGTATCCTCAACCGCATCGCTAAGGCTGCCGGGATCGGGCATGTCCACCCCCACCAGCTCCGTCACACGTTGGCGACCCAGGCCATCAACCGCGGGATGAGCCTCGAAGCCATCGCTGCCATGCTGGGCCACAAAACCCTGCGCATGACCCTCGTATACGCCCGGGTCGCTGACCAAACCGTCGCCGACGCCTACGACGCCGTCTCCGACCAAGTCGATGCCCTCTACACCAAACCCAACGGGCTCAGAACCAACGGGAACGGCTCCGTCGGGATGGCCAGCCTCGCCGATCAATACCACCACACCATGCTGGGCAACGGCTGGTGCAACCGGCCACCACAAATCGACTGCCAATTCGAATCGATCTGCGAATCGTGCGCCTACTACAACACCGACCCGAGCTTCGAGCCGGCTCTGCAGGCTCAGCGGGATCACGCCGCCGAACAAGACCAACACCACCGAGTCGACCTCTTCCAGATGCTCATCGACCGAAACCAACAAGCCCAACCATGACCCTCGATTACCCACATATCACGAAATCGTTTGACACGAGTACCCACATAAGTGCCGATCCCGGGTGGTCTCCGAAATGTGCGATATCGCGGCAGAATTGTTGTTCTAGGACGGGCAGGGAGGCGGCGCTAAAGCGATCACCTATGGTCCATACCCCCGATTGGGCTACTCGTCTAGAACATGGTCGTGGGC
>JAAETH010000225.1 GCA_024228575.1 Actinomycetes bacterium | reverse complement strand
GCCGATCAGCTCGAGTGGGTGTCGAAGCTGCGTCTGTTGCGCGGGTTCATGGATCGCCACGGCTGCGGCTGGGACGATCCGCGCATCGCTGCGCTGGCGCTTCAGTACCACGATCTGAGACCCGCAAAGAACTTGCACAGCCGGCTCGGTATGGAGCGCATCACAAACGACGAAGAGGTCGAGAACGCCATCTTGAACCCGCCGAAGCGGACTCGCGCTTATTTCCGCGGCCGCTGTCTCGACAAGTTCAAGGAACATGTGGTCGCGGCCAACTGGGACTCGCTCGTGTTCGACGTGGGTACCGACCCACTTCGGCGGGTTCCCATGCTCGAGCCGCTGCGTGGAACCGAAGCACACGTCGGTAACTTGTTGGACAGTTGCGAGTCGGTCACCGAATTGTTGAGCGAGTTGGGCGCCTGAGCATGGCGCCGAGCTTGAACGAGGTCAGGAACCATGGCAGAACGTGAACAGATACGGCGGCAGGCACGCCGCGACGCCGATGAAGAGGTCGTGGACGATGCACCCGCAGCGTCCGAGCGTGGAACAGAACTGAAGGCCGACATCGACGACATACTCGACGAGATCGACGACGTGCTCGAGACCAATGCCGAAGAGTTCGTCAAGAACTATGTACAAAAGGGCGGTCAGTAACCCGATGTCGATGCCGTTCTTCACGCCGGGCGACGATCCCGGACCGAACTTTGTCAAGCTGCTCGAGCGCACTGGCACACGTATCGTTCGCGACCTTCCAGGTCAGATCGATGCCGGCCACGCCACAACCGTGCTGGCCGTGCGAACCGTCGATGGAGTGGTCATGGCGGGCGACCGCAGGGCCACCTCCGGGCACCTCATCAGCCACCGATCGATAGAGAAGGTGTTCGAAGCCGACCGCCACAGTGGGGTAGCCATCGCGGGGGCCGCCGGCCCGGCCATAGAGATGGTCAAGATCTTCCAGGTCCAGCTCGAACACTACGAGAAGGTCGAAGGCAAGGAACTCAGCCTGGACGGCAAGGCCAACCAGCTGAGCGCCATGGTTCGCGGCAACCTTCCCGCCGCAATGCAGGGGCTCGCCGTCGTACCGCTGTTCGCCGGTTTCGACGAACGGCGGGGAACCGGCCGCCTCTACCAGTTCGATCTCACCGGAGGCCGCTACGAGGAACGCGACTACGCGACCAGCGGGTCCGGTAGCCTCCACGCCTCGACGGTGCTGAAACTCGGGTTCGAGGACGACATGTCCACCGACGCCGCCGTCGAGCTGGTACTACGTGCCCTATGGCATGCCGCCGACGAGGACTCGGCGACCGGCGGACCCGACCCGATCCGCGGCATATATCCGATCGTGGCCAGCATCGAGGTCGAAGGGTTCGAACGGGTGCCAGAAGACGAGATCGCAACCAAATTCGGCGCCATCACAGCGAGTCTCGGCAACCGTTGGGCGAGTGCCGACGACGAGGGAGGCGAGTCCTGACATGGGTATGCCCGGTTTCTATGTTTCGCCAGAGCAGCTCATCCAGGACAAGGCCGACTTTGCCCGAAAAGGTATTGCCAAGGGCCGAGCCCTCGTGGCGATGCGCTTCGACAACGGCATCGCCCTGGTGGCGGAGAACACGAGTGCCACCCTGCGCAAGGTCAGCGAGATCTACGACCGCATCGCGTTTGGTGGCGTCGGCCGCTACAACGAGTTCGACCAGCTGCGCATCGCTGGTGTTCGCCACGCCGACCAGAAGGGGTTTGTCTACTCGCGCGAAGATGTCGATGCGAGGTCACTAGCGAACCAGTACGCCCAGATCATGGGGCAGATCTTCACCCACGAGCCCAAGCCGCTCGAGGTCGAGATCCTCGTCGCTGAGATCGGGCGGTCCGCCGACGAGGATCAGCTGTTCCATATCCTCTACGACGGAACCGTCGTCGACGAGAGGAACTTCGCCGCGATCGGCGGAGACAGCGAGTCGATTCTCGCCCGCATCGAGGAGGCTTGGGCTCAGGATCTCGACGTCGCTTCGGCCATCCGAACCGCCGGTTCGGCCTTGGCCGGCGAGGAACGTTCGCTGAGTGCCGCCGATCTCGAGGTTGCGGTCCTGACCAGGGGTGACCACCGCCGCACGTTCCGCCGCCTCGACGATTCTGCGGTCGCCGAACTGCTCGACTGAGCGCCGCCGACGGTCTGTTCGCCGCTGTCGATCGCGACGAACTCAATCGTTTGGCCGACGCCGACGATGTGGACGACTTCAGCGACACCGACATGGAGATGTTGACCGGCATTCTCATAGGGTGCCTCTGATCGCCTAGATCGGGGTCGAACGCACCTGGCGAGTGATTACGCGTTCAGTTCCATAGCCGACGGGTTGCACGAGATCTGAGGAGTTCTGGTGCAATTCGCTGCAACCCGTCGACCAACCATGTTCAAGGCTGCGGCGGTCGCATTGGCGACCGCCGTCGTCATCTTGGTGGGCGACCAACCTGCGGTCGCACTCGACCCGACCATCGCCGAGGAGATATCGGTCCTACAGAGACCGGACCTGCTGGTGCCAGGGCCTCCGGCTGGCCGGTTGGACGTGAACGTCGTCACCACGGCCGACGATCCTGTCGCAGGCCCCAGCGAGATGACACTTCGCCGCGCTGTCGGCCTCGCTTCGGCGCTCGGCGGAACGGTCGCGGTGAACCTCGAACCCGGCGGGCAGTACACATTGGGGTGCGGGACCGGTGAGGACTCCAACGACGACGGCGACCTCGACTACACGGGTGATGGCACACTGGTCGTTCAGGGACACGGGGCCAGCATCTCGCCAGAATCGATCCTGTGCAGCCCCGACCGTCTGCTGCACGCACCCAACGGGGGCGCCATCGTCCTCGTCGACGTCGTGTTGACCGGGGGGTCGGCCCTCGGTGATGGGGGCGCCGTGCTGGGCGATCGGGTGTCGCTGTTCGATGTCGAGGTCTCGAGCAACACCTCCATCGGTGGTCGAGGTGGCGCCGTGTTCGCGAACTCGTCCTTGCTGGTGGTGCGGTCGAACTTCGACGCCAACGAGGCTCTGGCCTATGGAACCTCACCGAGAGGTGTAGGCGGTGCAGCGATGTCGGCAGGTACCGCAGCCGTCTACGACTCACACTTCGTCTCGAACAGTGCCGTCTACGACGGCGGGGCATTGGCGATCACCGGCTCGTCGCCCGCCGTGATAGCCGGTACGACCTTCGAGTCGAACACGACGGACTTCGGTAGGGGAGGAGCCGTGTTCGTGGGCGGGGGAGCCAACATTGTGATCGTCGAGTGTCTGTTCACCCTCAACAGAGCCGAGGCGACCACAGCCGGGGGCGGGGCGTTGTATGTCGACGGCGCGCTCGAGGTCTACGACACCACCTTTACGGCGAACCAATCCTTCAGCTTGCCGATCACACCCATCCTCGCTCTTGGTGGGGGTGGGGGAGCCGTCTACTCCGAAGGAACGCTGGTTGTTGTCGGCGGTGCGTTCGATGGGAACCGGTCCGGTGTCGTCGGTGCCGGGGGAGCGATCAGCCACAAGGGTTCGCTCACGATGGCCAACACGACCCTGCGCGAAAACTCATCGGGAGGGGCCGGCGGCGCCGTCTTCGCCGGCGGTGGTCGCTCGGAGAGCGACCACATCACCATCGACTCGTCGCTGCTCACCGACAACAAGTCGCGCCTTGCTGGCGGCGGCGCACTCTTCTTGTCGAGCACGGGTGACATCTCGGTCTCGAGGTCGCGGATCACTGCGAATCAGGCCATGCACACTGGAGCATCGGGCGGAGGGATCCTGGTCAACGGGAACGCGATCATCGAACGGACAACCATCGACGACAACAGGGCCCACCACGCAGGATCGGGTGGCGGTGTACATGCGGACGTCGGATCGACAGCCACCATCGTCAACTCGACCATCGCCGACAACTGGGCCGGTGTCGGGGGAGGTATCGGTGCCGACACGAGTCCCAGCGGTGGTGTTCGGATTCGCCACAGTACGATCGCAGGCAACGGCGCGATAGCCGGTTCGAACCTGGCGATCGGGTCGCTGCTTCAGATCTCGGGGTCGATCGTCTCCGAGCCGGTCGGAACTTCGTCGTGTGCGTTGAGGGTCAGGCCGGTCAGCGATGGCGGCAACGTCGACGGTGACGGTTCATGCGGCTTCGACGATCCGAACGATGTGGTGGGCGTCGACGAGCCCGTCACCGCCGGACTGGTGGAGATGGACGGCGTCGCTGTGCGGGTCCCCATCGCCGGAGTCGCCCTCGATCTGCTTCGCGAGGCTTGCGTCGACGCTGGCCTCGACCAGCTCGGAACCGCTCGTGGTGATGCCTGCGATGCCGGCGCGGTCGAGGTCCCGGGGCTCAGCGCGGTCGACGACGTCGTGATCGTCCACAATGTTGGGAGGGTCGTTGTCGACCTGTTGGCCAACGACGAAGTCGGAACCAAACCCATCCTCGCCCGGTTCACGACGATCCACCCGATCGACGGGGTCAGAGTCTCGGGAGGTCCCCGGGAACTGGTCATCGGTGTCAGGGACAGGGCGGTCGGCGGCACGATCGGCACCTACGAGATCTGTCTTGCAGACGGCACGGGCTGTTCTGAGGCGAACATCGAGCTCGATGTGATCGAGGGCAACATCGAACCAGCGGGCCTCGACCGATAGCTTTGAACCAATGGAGCGACGCATCTTCGGCATCGAGAACGAATACGGCGTCACGTGCACGCAGCGGGGTCAACGCCGCCTGAGCCCCGACGAGGTCGCCCGCTACCTCTTCAGGCGGGTGGTGTCGTGGGGGCGCAGCTCAAACGTCTTTCTCGCCAATGGTGCCCGGCTGTACCTCGACGTCGGTAGCCACCCCGAATATGCCACTCCCGAGTGCGACACGATCTATGACGCCGTCGTGCACGACCGGGCGGGCGAGCGCATCCTCGAACAACTCATCGTCAACGCAGAGGAACGGCTGAACGAGGAGGGCATTCGAGGCACGATCCACCTGTTCAAGAACAACACCGATTCTGCGGGCAACTCCTACGGCTGCCACGAGAACTACATGACGAGCCGTACCGACGATTTCAGCCACTACGCCGAGGTGCTGATTCCGTTTTTTGTCACCCGCCAGATCTACGCAGGGGCCGGCAAGGTTCTTCAGACGCCTCGCGGTGCCATGTATTCGATCGCACAGCGAGCCGAACACATCTGGGAGGGGGTATCGAGCGCCACCACCCGCAGTCGTCCGATCATCAACACGCGTGACGAGCCGCACGCGGATGCTGAACTGCACCGCAGGTTGCACGTCATCGTCGGCGACTCGAACATGTCCGAGTACACAAACTTCTTGAAGATCGGAACCACCTCGATCCTGCTGCGGATGCTCGAGGACCCCAATGTCGTCCTGCGCGACATGACCCTCGAGAACCCGATCAGGGCGATCCGCGAGATCAGCCACGACATCACGTGTCGGCGCAAGGTCCATATGGCCAACGGCCGCGAGGCGTCGGCTTGGGAGATTCAGGGCGAATACCTGAATCGGGCACTTCGCTACGCCAGTACCCACGAACTACATCCACAAGAGATTCAGGCACTCGAGATGTGGGAACACTGCATGACAGCCATCGAATCGGACCCGTTGACCCTCGACCGCGAGGTCGATTGGGTCATCAAGTACCACCTCATCGAGAAGTATCGTTCCAAACACGGTCTCGATCTCGAGTCTGCGAAGGTCGCGCTGCTCGACCTGCAGTATCACGATGTCAGCCAGGATCGGGGTCTCTACTACGTGCTGCAGGACGGTGGAGCCGTCGAACGGGTGTGTTCAGACGACGACATCCTGAGCGCGGTCGAGAACCCGCCTGCCACGACCAGGGCCAGGCTGCGCGGAGAGTTCATCCGCAAGGCCAAGGAGCGAAAGCGCGACTACACCGTCGACTGGGTGCATCTGAAGGTCAACGACCAGGCCCAGCGCACCGTGTTGTGCAAGGACCCGTTCAAGGCCTACGACGAGCGGGTCGACAAGCTCATCGAGAGCCTGTAGATGCCGGCCTTCCGAACCGGGGTTGTGACAGAACTGTTGTCACGACGCAGCGGGTTTCAACGGGTGGTTGTCGACGATCGCCCCGCCTACGTGCTGACAGATCTCGTCGGCCAAGTCGGGATCGGAGACCGGGTGGTCGTGAACACCACGGCTCTCGACCGTCGCCTCGGCACAGGTGGCAGCGATGTTGTGCATTGGAATCTGTCCAACGACACACTCGACCTGCCAGGGCGCGGCCACGTCATGGCCGCCCGCTACACATCGGTGCAACACGACGCCGGCACATGGGACACAGACGAGGGACCAGGGGCAGCTACCGCGCCCCACGACACGGCCGCATTGGCCGCTTCGGTTCCCACGATCGGCTGTATGTTGCACAGCCACGCCATGGCGTTGTGCGCCGCGCTCTCGGCACAAGGTCTGAGCGTCGGGTACGTCATGAACGAGGCCGGCGCACTTGCTCTGGCACTCTCCGACCTGCTGGCGGCTTCTGTCGAGGCTGGGTCGGTGATGGTGACGGCGTCGGTCGGCCAGGCGTTCGGAGGCGAGATCGAGGCGGTGACGGTTCCGTCCGCGGTGGCGGGGTGTGCCCACTCCGGTGCCGAGATCGTGGTGGTCGGCGCCGGGCCCGGACACGTCGGGACCGGCGACCCACTTGCGTTCAGCGGACTGTCGCTGGCCGGCGACCTCGACCTGCTGTCGCTGGTCGGTTCGCCGACCGCACTTGCGCTGCGCTGGTCGTCGAGAGATCAGCGCGAACGTCACAAGGGCATCTCACACCACAGCGTGACATTGCTCGAGGTCCTCGCCAGAAGCCACGCCGTGCCGGTTCCCGACGCCGAGATGGCTTCGGCCGTCGCCGACGTGTTGTCCGGAGCGGGTAGCGACAGCCAGAGCCGACCGGTTGTGATCGATCCCGTCGACGTCGTCGATGCCTGTGGGCGGTTCGGACTCGATATCGACACGATGGGCCGATCGTTGGCCGATGACGCGGCGGCGCTGAAGGTCATCGGTTCGACCGCCGCCTGGGGGATCGGGCTATCGCCCGACTCGCGCGGGTCGACGGGCACCCTGTGATCAAGGCCGACCGACCGCGTACGGCGACCTCCTGTAGGATCGGCGCCCAGTGAGCGCAACCGACGCAGTGACAACAGGCGAACCAGCGAAACCACCGGGTCCTGCCGTCGGTGGCACAGCGTCGTATTTCGACGTCTCCTCCGAGTGGGAGGGGTACGAGAGCGACGTCTTCGACGACCCGACCGAGACCGAAGAGAGCCGCTCAGCGTTGCGTCAGGCCCTCGAGTGGGGCGCCGTCATCATCGGTGCACTCATCGCAGCCCTGGTCATCAAGACATTCCTGTTCCAGGCGTTCTGGATCCCGTCCGGTTCGATGGAGCAGACGCTCCAGATCGACGACAGGGTGCTCGTCAACAAGATTGCCTACGAGTACGGCGACTTTTCGCGGGGCGACGTCATCGTGTTCCATCGTCCCCCTGCGGCTCCACCCTCCGACACCGACGAGTTCATCAAGCGCATCATCGGTCTGCCAGGTGACACCCTCGAGGCCATCGACGGCGTTGTCTACGTGAACGGCCTACCGATCGAGGAGCCCTATCTCGATCCTGGCGATCTGACCTACGACCTGCCCTCCACGGTTGTGCCAGATGGATACCTGTTCGTCATGGGCGACAATCGCAATAACTCGACCGACAGTCGCCGCTTCGGATCGGTCTCGCAAGACCTCGTCGTCGGCAAGGCCTTCCTCATCGTCTGGCCCTTCGGTTCGATGGGCAGCCTCTAGCTCGCTGCGAGCGTCAGCGAGCGGCGTTGATGGAGCCCATCAGGCGATCTACATGATCGCTGAAGATTCCGTCGACCCCGATTCGGACCAGCTCGCTGATCTCTCGCTCGTGCTGGGCATCCCATCCCAAGCAGTAGCGATCAAAACGGTGGAATAGGGCAGCAAGCCCACCAGACCAGTCCTTGCGATGCATGTTGATGGCGTCGATTCCGGTCTTGGAGATGAGTGCTGCTCGTCGCTCGGGGCCTTCCTTGATGCGCGCCAGACGGGTCGAGTCGACCAACTTGGCCGACGTCGCGGGACGCCAAGAGGCGACCAGCCCGATGTCGTAGTGGCACATCCACAACTTCTGTTCGGCTCCGGCACCGCGGGCAACATGGATGACCTCTTCGGCCACCTTGGCGTCCTTGATGTCGAGAGACAGCTCAAAGCTGGTGCCACATTCGGCGTAGAGGTTCGAAAGGGTCGGCACGTGATCGGGCAGCTCGTCGAGGTACATCTCGGAGATCGGGCGTTTGAGCAGGCCCAAGACGCCGTGGCGAAACTCGCCATCGTGGTCGAGAACGGCATGGCCGTCGACCGTCATCCACACATCGCTCTCGAGGCCCGTAGCCCCCATGTCCAGAGCGGTCCTGAACGCCTCGATCGTGTTTTCGGGTGCGTGAGCCTTGGCGCCGCGGTGGGCAAACCCGACAGGGGGCGTGCGCAAAGAGGGTAGACGGGCGGCCATGTCGGCATTTTCGCACGTTTCGAGAGACGAAGGGGCAATTCCGTGGGTGAGAAATCTCTTCCACAATCACGCTCGTCATGTCCTCATGGCTCGGCCGAAGCAGTCCGATGGATCAGGGCAAGCACCGAGGAGTCGAAGTGGCGAAGATCAGGGCAAGCTGCCCCACATGCGGCGACGTAGAACTCACAACCGACGATGTTGTGGTTCGGGTCTGCGCTGATGACAACTCGGGCACCTACACATTCCAGTGTTCAGTGTGCTCGACCAACGTCGTCAAGCCAGCAGAACAACACATCGTCGACCTTCTAGCGGCGTCGGGAGTGAAGGTAGTGGTGTGGACCCTGCCTGCGGAATTGAACGAGAGGCCGGTAGGTGAACCCTTCACCCACGATGACCTGCTCGATTTCCACTCCATGTTGCATGATGACGAGGCGTTGACCTTCGCCCTGGAGACCATCACGCGACCCGCCTGACCGAGAACGAGCACAACCCCGAAGCTGCGACAGCTGAGCCGGTACCGCCGGCCCTGCTGTCGCAGTTCCGCGCGACAGTCGATGTGTGGCGTGAGGAAGCCGTAGGCTTGTGGCCGTGAGTCCGCTGTGGGTTGTGGCCGCCCTCGTATTGGTTGTCGGATCGATCCTGATCGGCCGCTTGGCCGTAGCGTGTGCCGCGTTGGCAGTCGAGACCGAGACGGCGCTGGCAGAGGCCGCTGAGGCCATTGCCGTACTCGGTGAGGATCGGCTGGGTCTCGACCAAACGGTCAACCAGCTGGGCAGAAGAGCCGATGCGATGGGTGGCCCGATCAAGGCCTCGAAGGCGACGGCGAACATCGCCCGTTCGTGGTGGCGTCGAGCCCGCCGATGACCGACGTACCCTTGGTCCAATGGCGAACATGACTTTCGCGACGCAACAGGGAAAGGGCGCGCCTTGAGCGTTTCCAGCACCGAGATATTCATCGTGTTGCTCGTCGCGCTCATCGTGCTCGGGCCCACCCAACTTCCCGATGCGATGAAACGGCTCGGCAAGGCGTATCGGGAGTTCCGCACGATCAGCACAACCGTGCAGCGCGAGATCAATTCTGTGGTCAACGAGACCACTGGCATGTTGACGGGCACGGCCGAGACCCTCAGCGGGCAGGCGAGTGACGGGGTGGCGACCAGCTCGAGCTCGTCTTCACCGGGAACGGGTGAGCCACAACGAACGAACCAGAGTTATCGGCCAGCCGATGAGCTGCCAGCCGACGAGCTGCCAGACGACGAAGTCTCGGCCGATGACGTGCCGGTGGATGAAGCGTCGGCGGCTGAGGCCCCGGCGGACGAGGCGCCTGTCGACGAGACCGGGTCATGACGGCCGACACAGCCGGCAACGACTCTTCCACCGCTCAAGAGGAGCACCGCAAGGCCGGTGAGATGACCTTCTGGGAGCATCTGGCCGAGCTTCGGACGCGCATCATCCGGTCGCTCATCGCCATCGTCGCGGGAACCATCGTGGTGGCGATCCTCAGAGACCGGGTGTTCGACTTCTTCCTCGATCCGTACTGCCAGGTGTTGGAGGACATCGACTCGGATGAACCGTGCAGCTTGTACATCCGCGACCCGATCGAGAGTTTCCGCGTAGTCATCAAGGTGTCCTTCTTCGGAGGCCTCGCCATCGCAATGCCCGTCATCTTGTGGCAACTGTGGCGGTTCATCACGCCTGCACTGAAAGCCAACGAGCGGCGTTGGGCTGTGCCGTTCGTGACCGCCGGGCTCATCCTCTTCAGCTCAGGTGTGGCGCTCGGCTATTGGGTGTTCCCCAGGGCTCTTCAGTTCTTCATCGAGGTCGGCGGCGACAACATCAACCAGTTGTACGGTCCGTCGGAGTACTTCAGCCTGATCATCTTCTTGATGCTCAGCTTCGGACTCGGGTTCGAGTTCCCTATCCTGCTGATCTTCCTACAGCTCGCGGGCATCATCGACTACCGGTCGCTGGCCAAGTACCGACGTCACGCGATCGTGGGGATCGTGGTGTTGGCCGCCGTCATCACCCCTACCGGCGACCCGGTGACGCTCGGCGCCCTGTCGATCCCGCTCTACCTGTTCTACGAGGCGAGCATCGTCATCGGTTGGTTCTTGACCAGGCACAGACGCGACCAGCCAAACAGGTCGCTACGAGACCGGCTGCCCAGCTGGCTCGGCGGGAACAGGTGAGCCCAATCCGAGACCGGTTCCTCGCCCGGCTCGGCTTCGAACCAGACGACTTCCAGCTCGACGCATTTGATGCCGTGGACGCGGGCGAGAGTGTGTTGGTCGCAGCCCCGACCAGCAGTGGAAAGACTCTTGTTGCCGAGTACGGCATCGCGGCCGCTCTCGATGCGGGCGAGCGGGTGTTCTACACAACACCGATCAAGGCGTTGTCGAACCAGAAGTTCAACGACCTCTGCTCGTGGTTGGGCTACGACAGGGTGGGGTTGCTGACCGGCGACAACGTCATCCGCGCCGACGCCGATGTCATCGTCATGACCACAGAGGTCTTGCGCAACATGATCTACTCGGCCTCACCTGCACTCGAGGGGTTGGGTGTTGTTGTCCTCGACGAGGTGCATTACCTGCAGGACACATACAGGGGACCGGTGTGGGAAGAGGTCATCATCCAGACCCCGGCCGCGGCCAGGCTGATTGCCCTCTCCGCTACCGTCTCGAACGCACACGAGCTGGCCGAGTGGATCGCCACCGTCAGGGGCACCTGCCGGTGTGTCATCGAGACGACCCGTCCCGTTGCGCTGCACCAACGTTTCCTGGTGGCCGATCGGGCCGAACACAAGCTGGCCGACATGAGGGTGTTGAGGGGGGTCGAGGCCGACCGTTCGACCTCACGATTCATCGCCAAACACGCCCACGGACCCAGAGCCAGGGGCAGGCGCCGCCTGGCCAGGCCCAGGCGGACCGAGATCATCGAGCACCTGCACAACAACAACCGCCTACCCGCCATCTACTTCGTCTTCAGTCGCCAAGGCTGCGACGACGCCGTGCAACAGTGCCTGAACGGGGGGCTGAGCTTCCTCGACTCTGCCGACGCCGCTCGCGTAGCCGCCATCGCAGGTCATCACACCAGCGAGTTGACCCGTGACGACCTGTCGGCACTCGGGTACCGGAACTTCCTGGCCGGGCTCCAGGCAGGTATCGCGTCGCACCACGCTGGTCTCGTGCCCCCGTTCAAGGAGGCGGTGGAGGAGTGTTTCAGCCTCGGCCTGCTCGAGGTCGTCTTCGCCACCGAAACCCTGGCCCTGGGAATCAACATGCCCGCCCGATCGGTGGTCATCGAGCAGCTCAGCCGCTTCAGGGGTGAGGGCCACGTCATGTTGACGCCGGCCGACTACTCCCAGCTGACCGGCCGAGCGGGGCGAAGGGGCATAGACGAGGTTGGCTACGCATACACGTTGTGGACTCCCTACGTCGAGTTCGATCAGGTCGCAACCCTCGCCGGCAGCAAGGAATACTCGCTACGGTCGGTGTTCAGACCGACCTACAACATGGCTGCGAACCTCGTCGCCACCCGGACCGAAGAGGGAGCAATCGACCTCCTTCAGCAGTCGTTCGCCCAGTTTCAGAGCGACCGCAGCATAGTTCGCCTGACCGCCGAGCTGGGTCGGGCCAAGGATCGTCAAGAGAAGCTCCTGGCCCACATGATCGAGGCCTGGGGCACGACGGATCCGCCGCCGCGCCCAGGACCGAACAGCGCCGTGAGCGTCGAAACACCCAAAGCGGATCCCCACGAGATAGAGCGTTCGCTGGCCAAGTGCAGGCCTGGCGATGTGGTCGAACGGAACCGTGACGGCTCGGCCGACCTGCTGCTGGTCCTCGGCGTGTCGCAGCGTCGCCATGGCGGTACCCGTCTGAGGGTAGTCACCGCACGTGGCAAGTCGATGATGGTCGCCAGCCCCGAGTTCGATCAGGTCGCGAAGGTGGTGGAACGGGTGAGTCTGCCGGCGCCGTATCAGCCGGCAAGGCGTGAGTTCCAGAAGGAATCTGCCTCGATGCTGCGCAGCGTCGTGAAGCTGCGCACCGCCAACGCAGCGCGTGACGAACCCTCAGGCCCCAGGGGCATGGCCAACCTGAGCGACGACGACATCGATCACTGGTCGGTCGACCACAATCGAGCCGAGAGGTCTCGTCGTACGGTCGAGCGCCTCGAACGTCGTCTCGATACGGCTGCCGATGGTCTCGGACTGGCGTTCAAGTCGGTGGTTGCCGTGTTGAGAGAACATCACCACATCGATGGCTGGACCCTGACCGAGAAGGGACGGTTGTTGCGTCGCGTGTTCCACGAACACGATCTGTGGATTACCGAGGCCGTCATGGGCGGTGTGTTCGACGGGCTGGACCCGGCCCGGCTGGCCGGCGTCGCCTCGGCGCTCACGTACGAACGCCGGGGCCCAGGCACCGGTCCCGCACCCTGGTTCCCCGACGGCATCACCAGGGAACGTGTGGGCGATCTGAGAGCCATCGCGAGACGTCTGACTGCGTCGGAGCACCGCAACGGTTTGGCTGAGACGCCAGATCCCGACGCCGGTTTCCTGGCAGCCGCCCATGCCTGGGCGCTCGGCATCGACGTGGGCGAACTGTTATCCGAGGAAGAACTATCCGGCGGCGACTTCGTGCGCCAGATCCGCCAACTGGTCGACATGTTGCGCCAGATCGCTGCCATCGCGCCTGTGCGAGACACCGCCGATGCCGCCCGCGAGGCCATCCACGACATCGACAGGGGGCTGGTGGCCGCAGCGACGAAGGTCAGCGAGGGCGACGGTCTGTGACGATCTCGAAGGATTCGGGGTGGGGTGGCCCTGGAACGATCTCAGCCGACGATCCGGTCGCAAACAACAACCGCGAGTTGCGTGCCCTGATCGAGGCGTGGAAACTCACCGATTTGCCGCTTGAACGCGTGGGCCTTCTCGGCGGCGACCTGTGGCGCACCTGTGGCTCGCCCCCGGGAGGTGTCGAGCGGCTGCTCACCGAGGCCCTCGAGGTGCCGATCGACATCGTCGAAGCCCGACTCGTCGGGTTCGAGCCTCTGGACGGTCCACCGGTCGAGGGCGTCCACACGACCTGGTTTGCGGCCCACATGGTGATGCGTCGGTCGTGGTGGTTCGGCCCACTGCTGGCCGCCATGAACGCAGAGTTCTACGACACCTGGGACGTGGGCGGCCGCACCCACCCAAACGACGGCCGTGTCGACGTCTACGACGTCTCGATGCGTCTGAGCGAACGTTGGCAGGCCTGGAAACGCCTGCCGTCAGGCCAGCACGAGCCCCACCCCCGAATCGAGGTGAGGCGGGTCAAACAAACGTCGCTCGAGTTCGAGCGCCCGCTCGACGTCCACTTGGACGGCGACGAGGTCGGCCGGGCGACGGGCGTGGAGCTGGTCGTTCTTCCGGACGCACTCACAGTGGTCGTATGAACGCCTATTCAGGTCCGCGGGTCGCCACTGTTTCTTCCGTACCATCACATCTCGTGCACGGGTACGCCACAGAGACCTTCACATCCGAAGAACAAGACATCCTGCGTCGCTATTTCACGAATCTCGACCGGCCGGTGTTCGCGCTCGTCAATCTGCCCGAAGTGGTGAAGGGTGCCCTGTTCGCCCGTTATTCGCGCACACACAAGAGCCTGAGGCGCCTGTTCCTCGACGAGTTTGTTCTCGACCTCGACGTGGCGGGCGACTCGACCATCGACGCCACGGTGGGTCTCGAGCGCGCCGACGAGTTGTACCAGAAGGTGTTCTTCGAATTCGGCGACGACTCGGTGGCTCAGCTGGGTGGGGTTCACCTCGCCTGCGAGCAGGCGTCGAACATGCTCACCAAGGTCCTCGAATGGGGCCGCATCATGTCCTACCTCGAGCAATCGACGAGGTACCTGGCCTACGACGCTCGCATCGACGGCCGATTCCGCTACTACCGCGACCCCGATCTTCTCGCGTCGTCGATGGGCACACGTTATGTGGGCGACATGGACCGCATGTTCGAGTCCTACGCAAGTGCCCTGCCCACGCTGCAGGAATACTTCAAGGCAACCAGACCCAAGACCGACGACGAGAGCGACTTCGTTCACCGTCAGACCCTGCGGGCGATGAGCTTCGACGCCGTGCGTGGCATGTTGCCTGCGGCCTCGATATCGAACGTGGGCATCTACGGCACAGGCCAGGCCTACGAGGCGCTGCTGCTTCGCATGCGTTCACACCCCTTGCCGGAGGCCAGGGCCTACGCCGACATGATGCTGGAGGAACTGCGCAAGGTCATTCCCTCGTTCCTGCGCCGTGTCGATCTGGCGGATAGGGGCGGCCTCTGGTCCGAGTACCTGGCCGAGAAC
The DNA here is from genome assembly GCA_024228575.1 of Actinomycetes bacterium. GTDB lineage: Bacteria > Actinomycetota > Acidimicrobiia > Acidimicrobiales > Poriferisodalaceae > JAAETH01. The sequence goes on along the minus strand of JAAETH010000225.1, from coordinate 2,786 downwards.
CGGTCGGCGATGGAATCGATCGCCGGCGAGCTGGTCGACCCAGGTGGCCACGACATGGTCGAGGGAAGCCCCGGCGTCGATCTTGTCGACTGGGACCCCGAGGGCGAGACCAAGGCGATCGCCGCCATGTTGTACCCCTACACACACCTGCCGGATCGCGAGGTGCTGGCCCAGGTGGAACGAATGTGTGTCGAAGACCGAATGCGGGTCGTCAAGGCCTATTGCGGCGAACGCCGCAATCGACGTCACAAGCCGGGCAGGGCACTCGAGCGCACGTTCTACCGCTTCGACATCCTCAGTGACTATGGTGCATTTCGCGACCTTCAGCGCCACCGCATGCTGACCGTCGAATGGCAGGATCTCTCGCCGGTGCACGGATTTGTACGTCCATCTGCCGTCGACGCAGCCGGCGCAGACGAGTTGTTCGATCGGGTCATGGATCGCTCAGCCGCCCTGTACGAAGACCTTGCGGTCGACCATGGGCGTCAGGCGCCGTACGCGGTGTCGATGGCGTTTCGGGTCCGGTATGTCATGCAGCTGAACCTCAGGGCCGCCATGCACATGCTCGAACTGCGCTCGGCGCCCCAGGGTCACCCCGCCTACCGCAAGATCGCCCAGGAAATGTACCGCCAGATCGGCGATGTCGCGGGCCACAAGGCGCTCGCCTCACTGTTCATCTACATGGACATGAGCGACGGCGAGCGGGGAAGGGCCGAGGCAGAAACCCGCCTCGAAACCCGCAAGGCCTAGTTGGCAGCCGACCATCGGCGGGCCATGCTGGGTAGGTGACCGAAGATCCCAATTCAGCCGAGCAGGCGCTCGACCTGTTGCTCTATGCACCCGTGGGCATGGTGCTCGAGTTCTGTGACCGCATGCCCGAACTCGCCGAGAAGGGTCGGGAACGCCTGGGCGACCAGGCGCCCGCCGCAAGGCTCATCGGAGAGATGGCCGTCAAGGCCGGCAGGAAGAAGCTCGAGGAGGTCGTGACACGTCTTCGCGAGGCCGAATCAGCAGGCCCTGAGACGGCCGAACCAGCCGAACCCGCAAGACCCGCCGAACCGACGGGGCGCGGCGAACCTTCTGTTGGATACGACACGATGACGGCGGCCGAGATCATTCGTGGTCTCGCCGATCTGTCGGCCGACGAGCGGGCCATCGTTAAGGCCTACGAGCTGGCCGAGAAGGGCCGGCGGACGATCCTCGGCAAGCTCGAGCAGCTCGATACCCGCGAACGAGATGCCGATGGGTGAGACCAGGGTAGCCACTGCCGACGATCTCCAAGCCGTGGTTGGGCTGGCCACCGCCGGACTCACCGAACAACGAGAAGAGCGTGGCGGTGCCCTCTGGGCAATCCGCGAGAGCCGCTCGGTTCCGTTCGAGCTGAGTCTCCGCGAATCGATCAGCGATCCCGACCGAGAGATCTTCGTCGCGTGCGTCGACAATGTCGTGCTGGGCTACGTGGTCGTCAGGGCGGAACACCTTCGGTCAGGCGACGCGCTGGGTGTCATCGAGGACATCCATGTCGATGCCGAGGCACGCATGGTCGGGCTCGGTGAGGCTCTCATGGCGCTGGTGGTCTCATGGTGCGAGCTGCGCGACTGCGTCGGAGTCGATGCACTCGTGTTGCCGGGCAACAGGGCGACCAAGAACTTCTTCGAGACTCTCGGCTTCAAGGCCCGACTGCTGACTGTTCACCGGCCCCTTCGGTGAGCCCGACCCTCGGCGTGGGCGGCATCGCCCTGCACGAAGGCAAGATCCTCCTCGTCGAACGTGGTCGAGAACCGGGCCTCGGTCTCTGGGCCCTACCGGGCGGACATGTCGAGGCCGGCGAGACCATGGAGAACGCTGTCGTGCGTGAGATGGCGGAGGAGACCGGTCTCGTAGTCGAATGTGGTCCCTTGCGCGGCTGGGTCCAGCGCATCTTCGACGAGTACCACATGGTCATATTCGACTTCGATGTGTCGGTCGTGGGATCGACCGAACCGGCAGCGGGAGACGATGCTGCAGAGGTCCGGTGGTGCGGTCTCGGCGACCTCGAGGATTTGCCGATGGTTCCGGGAATGGTCGAATTCCTCGTCGACCATGGCGTGATGGAGCACATCCTCGGCTGAACTGTCATCGGCAGTTGTACCGGGCGTTGGACATCGCATATGAGGCCGGCACATCCCGTCAGATTCGTGTTGAATGCGACACAGGTCCTCAAGTTGATCCCCGACCGTGCCGAAGGCCAGTGACGTGAACGGCGCAAATCTGACCCCATCGTGCGATCACGGCGGTGGAACCGCGGTCCAACGGATGTATCTGGCAAGCGAGAAGATCGACCTCTGTCGATGTTCGCACTGCAAGGCCGAGTGGGACGAACCTCACACACCGCCCGGTCTGGTTTCTCCCGTGGTCGCTTGACACAACCCGTCATCACAACGACCAGATCTCGTCTGGGCGTGTGATTGGCTGCTATGGCAGCCAATCTTGGAGACAGGAACAGCGCTACTCGGCAGGCGGTAGAGCCTCGTGGGTCTCGGCTGCGGGCAGAGCCTCGTGGGTCTCGGCTGCAGGCAATGCCTCGTGGGTCTCGGCTGCGGGCAATGCTTCGTGGGTTTCGGCTGCGGGTAGAGCCTCGGAGGGTGCAGGCGCCGCTTCTTCGGGGGCAGGAGCCTCAACGGTCGGCCCGGGTTCTGGGGTCGGCTCTGTTTCTGGTTTCGGTTTGGCCTGTGAGGTCGGCTTGGGCGGCACCGGTGGCTTCTTGCCCCGACGGGGACGGCGGCTGGGTGTGACCCCGAACTGGG
>JAAETH010000224.1 GCA_024228575.1 Actinomycetes bacterium | reverse complement strand
GTCGATCAGCCACCAGACGTCGGGATATGTGTCCTGTTCGAAGAACTCCTCAAACCCGGCTTCGGAAATCTGACCATTGGGCCAGCGATCGGTGATTACGCGCCCGCCGGCATGCCCGTGGGCGTCGAGCACCGTGACCTGCGTCGAGCCCTGTGACAACAGATGAGCCGTGACCAGCCCGGACAGCCCAGCCCCGATGACGATGGCCGAGCTGGGACCTCCCTCAGGTCGGGACCCCGGGCTACATGCCACTGGTGCGACCGAGGCGGCGACGAGACCGGTCGCCCCCCAGCGTAGGAATTGGCGACGGGTGGCCCTCATCGGGTGCGTACCTCCTGGTGACAGCATCTTGTCGTCACATGCGAACCCGCAGGTTCTTCGGATCGTACATGGATCGGAGGGAAGCCTTGGCTCCGAACCGTTCGCCCGCCACCCGGATCTCGAAGTTCCCATCCTTCACGAAGTCGGCCGTCACCCCGTCCTCGTGTTCCACGTATCCAAACCCCATGGCACCGCCCAACGTGTGGCCATACGCC
>JAAETH010000223.1 GCA_024228575.1 Actinomycetes bacterium | reverse complement strand
TCGACCACAGCAGCGATGGTCGATTTCCCGCTCCCCGAGAGACCTGTCATCCAGACCGTCATCCCTGGTCCGCCGGTCACGGCCGACCGGTCGGAACGGCTCACGGAACCGTCGTGCCAGACGATGTTCTCTGTCATTGAGCGGGGCCCGTGATCATGCCCGCACCGATCGTGGCGTTCGTTGCCTCATCGACGAGGATGAACGAACCGGTCTCCCTGTTGTCCCGGTACGAGTCGAAGAAGAGCGGGACCGTCGTGCGGAGCCGGATCCTCCCGATCTCGTTGAGAACTAGGTGATCGACCGATTCGTCACGATGCAAAGTGTTGACGTCAAGGCGGTACTGAAGGTCGGTTACCAACGCTTTGGCCCAACGAGTCGTGTGCTTGATCAGGTATTTGCTCCCTGGACGCAGCGTCGCCGTCTCGCTCAGCCAGCAGATCATTGCGTCGATGTCATGACCGACCTCCGGTCTGTTGTGAGGCCTGCAGATCATGTCACCGCGTGAGATGTCGATGTCGTCGTCGAGACGTATCGTGACCGATAGGGGCGGCATCGCCTCCTCGATCGGTCCGTCGAAGGTGTCGATGCCTGAGATCTTGCTCTCGAAGCCCGAAGGCAACACAACTACGTCATCGCCGGGCTTGAACACGCCCCCAACAACCTGGCCCGCGTACCCGCGATAGTCTGCGTACTCGGCGCGGTGCGGCCTCACGACATACTGCACAGGCAATCGGCAGTCGATCATGTTGCGGTCCGAACCGACGTAGATGTCTTCGAGCATGTGCAGAACCGAACGTCCGTTGTACCAATCCATCTTGTCGGACTCCTTGACGACGTTGTCGCCTTTGAGCGCCGAGATGGGGACGAACCTCAGATCGTGGACGTCGAGTCGAGTCGCGAACTCACGGAACTCGTCGACGATCTCGTCGTAGCGCTCTTGTGAGTAGTCGACGAGGTCCATCTTGTTCACGCAGACCACTAGGTGCGGAACGCCGAGCAGCGACGCGAGGAAGGAGTGCCGCCGCGTCTGTTCCAGGATTCCGAGTCGTGCATCGACAAGAACCAGAGCGATGTCGGCAGTCGAAGCGCCCGTGACCATGTTGCGTGTGTACTGGATGTGGCCAGGCGTATCGGCGAGAACGAACTTGCGCTTCGGCGTCGCGAAGTATCGATACGCAACGTCGATTGTGATCCCCTGCTCACGCTCGGCCTTCAGGCCGTCGGTAAGCAGAGCAAGGTCGACGTAATCAGACCCGCGGTTCTCGCTCGCCAACTCGATGGCGGTCATCTGATCTTCGAAGATCTGTTTCGTGTCATACAACAGGCGACCGATCAACGTGCTCTTGCCGTCGTCGACAGACCCGGTGGTCGCGAGACGTACTAGCTCCATGGACATCTAGAAGTACCCCTCACGCTTGCGATCTTCCATGGCAGTCTCTGCGGTCAAATCGTCGGCGCGACTTGCGCCTCGCTCGGTAATTCTCGTCGCCGACACTTCTTCAATGACAGAGCGGAGATCGCTTGCCGTAGATGCGAATGCCCCGGTACACGACATGTCACCGACGGTCCTGAAACGCACAACGGCTGAGAACACTTCCTCATGGTCGTAGCGCTCGATGAACGGTGATTCCGCCATCAACATGCCATCCCGCTCGAACACGTCTCTGGTATGCGAGAAGTAGATCGAGGGAAGATCGATGCCCTCTCGTTCGATGTACTGCCAGATGTCCATCTCGGTCCAGTTCGAGATCGGGAACACGCGCATGTGCTCGCCTCTGCGGTGTCGGCCGTTGTAGAGGTTCCAGAGTTCGGGACGCTGATTCTTTGGGTCCCATTGGCCGAAACCATCCCTGAACGAGAATACTCGTTCCTTGGCGCGGGCCTTCTCCTCGTCGCGGCGGGCACCCCCGAACACAACGTCGAACTTGTTGTCGACGATCGCTCGTAGCAGCGGTTCCGTCTGGAGCCGATTGCGGCTCGCCGCGGGCCCGGTCTGTTCGGTGACCCGCCCTTCGTCGATCGCGTCCTGTACAGATGCGACGATCAGCTTCGCTCCGATGGATTCCACCGTTTGATCTCTGAACTCGAGGACTTCCGGGAAGTTGTGGCCCGTATCGACATGCATGACAGGGAAGGGCAGCCTGGCGGGGTGGAATGCCTTCATAGCTAGCCAGAGGATCACAACGGAATCCTTGCCGCCCGAGAACAGCAGAACAGGACGTTCGGCCTCGGCGACCGCTTCGCGAATGATGTGGATTCCCTCGGCTTCGAGTTCACTGAGGTGAGAAAGTTGATATTGCATGAGGTAACGAGGATAGGCGATCGATGACACAGGCGGTAACCTGCGACCGCCGCAGAGCGAGGACCATTCGATGAGCTGGGAAGCTTGGTACACACTGGTCGTGTTGCTGCTCGTGGCGATCGCTCTCATTCGCGAGTGGTTCCCGCCATCAGCAGTGATGATGGGCGCGCTCGTCCTTGTCCTCGTGCCGGGCGTCGTGACGCCTGCCCAAGCGCTCGCGGGCTTCTCGAACCCCGCTCCCGTGACGATCGCAGCGCTCTACGTGCTCGCGGCAGCAGCCGAGCGAACTGGTGTTCTCGCCCCGATTGTCCACAGGATCTTCGATGGCAGCGACCAGCCCATTCGATCGCTATGGCGTATGGCAATTCCCACGGCTACCGTTTCGAGTTTCATCAACACAACACCGGTCGTGGCGATGCTGATCCCCCAGGTCGAGGCCTGGGTGCGCTCTCGCGACCGCTCGATCTCGCAATATCTCATGCCCCTTTCGTTCGCCGCCATACTTGGCGGGACCGTGACGGTCATGGGCACGGCGACGAACATCGCCGTCTCCGGTCTGCTCGAAGAGATCGGTCAGGAGCCTCTTGGTTTCTTCGAACTGGCACCGGTCGGTCTTCCCATCGCCATCGTCTCGGTTCTCGCACTCCCCTTTCTCACACTCGCACTGTTGCCTGACCGCACATCGGCGCGAAAGCAGCGTGCGGAAACCCTCAGAGAGTTCGTCGTGGACATGCGGGTGCAGCCGCGAGGGTCGGCTGACGGGAAGCGCGTGGAGGACATCGGTCTACGCCACCTTCACGGCGTCTATCTGATCGCACTCGAACGCGACGATGAGACGACGGCTCCCGTTGCTCCAACAACCGTCGTCCACGGTGGTGATCGCCTGCGGTTCGCCGGGCGGGTCGACGATATCCTCGACCTCGAGGCGGTCCCCGGTCTCGAAGCTGCCGAGATCGAACACGCTCTGGGCGGCCCAGACTCAGCGATCGCGTACTTTGAGGCCGTCATCGGTTCCGCATCACCCCTGGTTGGCAAGACGGTTCGGGCAACACAGTTCCGCGGCCGATATCTCGCAGCGGTCGTCGCTGTGCACCGATCGGGGCGCCGTGTCGACTCCAAGGTCGGGGACGTGCTACTTCGGGTCGGAGACACACTGCTCATCCTCGGCGATAGGGAATTCGCTTCTCGATGGCGCGATCGCCCCGATTTCCTGTTGATCTCACCGATTCGACCTGCCCCTACCCGCTCTTCGCCCCGGGCAGGAATCGTCGGTGCGGTCGCAGTCGGCATCATCACCACCGCCGCAATCGGCCTCTTTCCGCTGGTGACGGCGGCACTGGCAGGGGCGGCGATCCTCGTCGTGACGGGCATCATGTCACCGACCGATGCTCG